>DASZJD010000098.1 GCA_035948415.1 Acidimicrobiia bacterium
GGCCCGCTTGTACCCGTACGCCGACCGGCTCGGGGCCCTGAACCTCGCCGTCATGGAGGCGGGCGACGAGCTGGCCTGGCACTTCGACCAGACCGACTTCGTGGTCTCCCTCGCCCTCGTCCCGGCCAGGAGCGGCGGCGACTTCGAGTACGCGCCCCGGATCCGAGAGCCCGACGACGAGCACTACGACCGAGTGGCCCGAGTGCTGCAGGGCGACGGGACCGCGGTGCGACGGCTGCCCATGACGCCGGGCACGCTGCTGCTGTTCGAGGGCCGCTTCTCGCTCCACCGCGTTGCACCGATCGAGGGCGACCGGGCGCGGCTCGTCGCCTTGCTCGCGTACGACACGGAGCCGGGCACGACCAGCAGCGAGCTGTTGCGGCTCGTCCGGTACGGCCGTGCCGGGTAGCGCCCGAGCCTTGCCGACCCCGCGAGACGGTCCAGCGCGACCATCCACAGCGTTTCGTACCCCACCCGGTAGTTTCGGGGCATGGCACGGGTGTGCGCGCGCCCTGGATGTAGCGCACCCGCCGCGGCCACGTTCAACTTCGACGGTCTGAACCGGGTCGTCTGGCTGGACGGACTGGCTGAGTCGCGGGCGTGCAGCGCCGGCGATCTCTGCTGGCGCCACGCCGAGCAGCTTCGCCCGCCTCGCAACTGGGAGGTGCGGGACCGCCGGCCCGCGGCGGTGTTGGCTCCGGGCGCGGCTGCGCCCAGCCGGCAGTGCCCGCCGCCGAGCCGCTCCGACCGCCCACCGGGCCGCCGGCCCGCGGCCGCTCGCCGAGGGGCTCGGCGCCCCGACCGGGATGCGATGACCCTCGACGTCCCTGCGGACACGCCGCTCCTCACCCGTGCCTTCCGCGGCGTGTCTGGAGCTTGACGGGAGCGGAGCCGCCGCGCCTGCCGAGCACACGGCTCACGCGCGCCTGGCTGCCCGCCCTGCTCCGAGAGGCCGGCCGGCGGGCGAGATGGCGACGGTTGCGGCGGGCGATCGTCGCCTTCGCCCTGGTCGACCTCCTGATCATCGTGGTCATCGTCGTCCTGATCGGTTGGCTCGGCGGCTCGTCGACTCAGTCCTCGGCGCCACGACTTCCTGGGTTCGTGACCGGTCGTGAGCGGCGCCGGCTCGCGCCCGATTTCGACCGGGCCGCACGGGAGTCGCACGTCCCGGCCAGCCTCGTCATGGCGTTGGGGTGGCGGGAGTCCGAGTGGGAGCAAGGACTTGTGTCGAACGTTGGCGCCGTGGGCATCGGGCAGCTCCTCCCCGCGAACGCGGCATTCGTCGCGAGCTCGCTCCTCCACGAGCCGAGGCTGGACCCCCGCCGGGCCGCCGACAACATCCGACTCACGGCCGGATACCTCCGGGCGCTCATCGACGAGCTTGGTCGCAACGAGCGCCTCGGTGTCGGCGCCTACCTCCAAGGCTCGACGTCGGTGCGCGCGCAGGGCCTCGCGCCGGAGACCGTCGCCTACGTGGACCAGGTCGAGGGGCTGCGCACCGCCTTCGACCAGGCCCGGCGGGCCGGCTGACCGCACCCACGTCGACAACACCGCGACCGGCCGACTCGGCTCGTAGACCCTGCGGACCCCGGCGCGCCACCGACGCTAGGACCGTGTCACCGGTCAGTCACGGTGCGCGCACGGCACGCGGTGAGCGCCGCCAGCAATTCCTCGGGCGCCTCCTCGGCGACCCCGTGGCCGCAGCCGGGGATGACCAGGGTCTCCACCTCGCCGGCGGCGAGCGCCATCGTGTTCCCGTGGCCTTCGCCGGACTTCCGCTCCGCCGATCGCCAGAACGGGGGAGGGTCAGCCGCCAGGTCTTGCGCCCGCTCGTTCTGCGCCATGGTGGTCTTGAACGAGCGCTAGAGACCGTGAACCAGAAGTGCCCTCTGACTTGCTACTTCACTGGCGCGCTCGGAGGGATTCGAACCCCCAACCTTCTGATCCGTAGTCAGATGCTCTATCCATTGAGCTACGAGCGCCGGTTCCACTTCGTCCGTGCTCGTCGCCGGGAACGCAAGGAGCCACGCGCTCACAACGAACAGCGCGCAATCCTAGTTGGCTCGAGCGTGCACGGCCGAGGGCGTCCCGCGTCCGGCCGGCGGCGCCGGCCGCGCGAGGCCGGGCCGCCGTGGTCGACCGCAGCGCAGGGAAGCGAGACGGACAGGGTCATCGGTAGCCCGCTGCCAGGTCGTCCAACCACCATTGCGGGACGTTGGCCATGAGCGTGTCCCAGCTCCAGTAGTCCCGCCACAGCACGATCTGACCGGCTCGGAGCTGATGCACCGAGACGAAGGGCAGCGACACACGCTCGCCGGTCGGGAAGGCCCAGTGCTCGACGTGCTCGGTGACGACGACGTCGCCCTCCGCCACCATCCGCTCGATGTCGTGTCGATGGTCTTCGAGCTTGGCCAGCCCGAGTCGGAGGCGGGCGGCGATCTCGACCGGACCAGTGGCGCCGAGCTCCGGATTGGGCATGTCGCAGTAGTAGCCGTCGGGCGCGAAGAGCGAACCCACGGCATCGAAGTCGTGACCCTCGTACAGCGCGTCCCACAGGCGACGCACAACCGCCTTGTTGGCCTCCGCTCCCATCGCGCCTCGTTCTCGGTCGCACGCCGGCGGCGTGCGTACCCGGCCCACGTTGGGCCGAGCGTGGCCTCCAGCGGTCAGTCCCGTCCTGACGGCATCGTCTGGGCGCAGACGATCTGGCGGAGCTCGTCCACGGCTCGGGCGACGGCGTCCAGCTTGCCCTCGAGCGCGTCCAGGCGGTCGGGCGCCGTCGAAGCCGGTGGCGTCCCCGCGGCTTCGAGCTCGGCGCGACATGCGGCCAGGAGCCGCAGCGAGTCTCGTTCCTCGGCGATGTAGCGGCCCAGCAGCTCGCCGGTGCGGATGTCGATCGAGTGGTCCTCGAAGAAGCCGTCGAATACGTCGCGGCCGTCGTCGATGCAGAAGCGGAGGACGCCGAGCTGCTCCATCTTCTCGAGGTCCGAGCGCGGAGACCGGGCGACGTCTAGTTGGGTCTGGTGGCCCGGGTCGTCGTTCGGCTTGAGCTGGAAGCCGAGCTCGTTGATCCGCTTGGCGAAGCTCATGCCGTGCTCGCCCTCCCTGGCGGCGACGGTGCGGAGCACAGCCGCGACGGCTGGGTTCGGCGTGACGTCGGCCCAGGCGGTCAGGTAGGCGTGGGCACGGGATTCGACGAGCGAGATCGCGTTGAGCAACCCGAGGTAGGTCGGCTTCTCTGGCATGTGGGCCTCCCCTCCGGGCCTCGGCAGGGTGGTTCCTGCGCGGCCCGCGGTGCCGGCCACTGTGCCAGCCACGGCGGCAGCACCGCCACCGTGAGCCTCAAGTCATTGCGGGCGGCGCGCGACGGCGTGGCGCCGGCCGCGCCAGTCCGCGGTCGGTCCTTGGCGGGGCGGGGACCGGCCGGTAGCGTCCCGGCTCGCTTGAGCCGAGATGGAAGGAGCGTCGTGAGCGCGGCTTGTCCCGTCTTCGGCGGCCCGCCCGTCGCCACGAGCTGTCGCCCGGCGCTCGTCGCCGTCTGATCGAAGCGCCCACCGCACCCGAAGGAGCACGCGCGTGAGCCAGATGCCCCCGCCCCCACCTCCCCCGCCACCGCCACCTCCGCCGCCCGGCGGTGTGCCACCCGGGTACACGCCGGCGATGAACACCCCGCTGCCGCCGGGCGTGGCCGTGAGTACCGCGGGGAAGCGCCTCGGTGGCTACGTGCTCGAAGTCGTCCTGGTGATCGTCACGCTGGTCATCGGGTGGCTGATCTGGTCGCTCATCGTCTGGGGTCGCTCCGTCTCCCCCGGCAAGCAGCTGCTGAAGATGAAGGTGGTCAAGAAGGACAGCGGCTTGCGCGCGAGCTACGGGACGATGGCCCTGCGGGAGCTGGTCGGCAAGTGGATCGTCGTGAACCTCGTCATCGGTTCGCTCTGCGGCCTGGTGACCATCGTCCTGGACTTCATGCTGCTGTGGGACAAGGACCGCCAGCAGCTGTGGGACAAGATCGCAGGGACGATCGTCGTCGACGACCCGAACGACGTGCTGGCCAGGGACACGCCCACCGGCTGACCGTGCTCCGGGGGCGCTGATGCTGCTGGCCTTCTCGATCACGCCGATCGGGGCCGGCGACTCGGTGTCCGCCGCCGTCGCGGAGGCGGTCCGCATCGTGCGGGCAAGTGGCCTTCCCAACGAGACCAACGCCATGTTCACGAACGTGGAGGGCTCGTGGGAGGAACTCGTGCGCCTGTTGCATGACTGCCTCGAAGCCGTGGCGCGTGCTGCGCCCCGCGTCAGCCTCGTAGCCAAGATCGACTACCGGCCCGGGGCCGAGCACCAGCTGGAGGGAAAGGTCCAGGCGGTGGAGCGCCGCCTCGTCGACGATCGCTGACGGGCGGCTCGTCAGCGCGACGAGGCGCGGCGCTCCTCGCGCTCGGTGGCCAGGCCGCGGCGCGCCCCGCGTCGCCGGTCCGACGCGGCGCGGCGCATCGGCCCCAGGGGAGACGGCCGCCGGTATCGGCGCTTCGGGAGGTCGTCGGCCGCCCCGGGCGGAGCCGGCAACATCCCCGCCTACTGCGAGGGTCTGCCCGACTAGGAGGAGGGCGGCGGCGTGGTCGTCGTCGCCGGGCGCGGCGCCTTCTTGACCTTCAGCGTCATCACCATGCCGGGATGGAAGGTGCAGACGATCTTGTAGGTACCGGTCTTGGTTACGGTGCGCGTATAGCTGCCGCTGGCCTGGTCCGGAGACCGGAACTTCTGGGGGCCGCTCGTCACGGACACGTTGTGCGTGTTCGACCCGGTCCACGTCCACGTCACGGTGGTCCCCGCGGTCACCGTCAGCTTCGTGGGCTTGAAGAAGTTGTCGCCCAGCTGCACCTTCGGGGAACTGGCGGCACCCGCCCCAGCGGCTCCGAGCGCGGCGACGAGCACGAGCGCGGCTCCGACGGCCACGGCTGACCGGCGCCATCGCGTGCGTACGAGCCCTGACACGTGACGCACGCTACCTGGCGGACCGTCCCGCTTGAGCATCGGCACCGGGGATCGCGGCCGTCGTGGCCGACGGAACCACAACCTCGAGGACGGCACCGGTGCGCGCCGGCAGGTCGACGCTGGCGTTGTCCTCGGCGTACCGCAGGCCCTGCACGTTGAGGAGCCGGACGGGCTCGGCCCCGATCGGGAACGGTCCCCAGTGCCAGGTGCCGCGGTGCAGGACGAAGGCGTCGAGCGGCGCGACGCGGAAGGCTCGCACGGACGCGAGGTCGTCGGGCGACGAGAAGACGACGTCGGCCGGGGCAACCGCCACGACGGCATCGACGTTCAGCGACATGAGCGCCTGGGTGTGGGTGGCGTGCCGATAGAGAACGGCGCAGAGCGGCGCGCCACCCGGCGCGTGCTCGACCTCGTCGGGCGAGTGCGTGATGACGTTCAGATTGGGGTCGGCCCACTCGAAGTGGAGCCAGTGGTCCCGGTCGGCGGGATCGGTGTCGGCGACCGGGAGCCAGCCGAAGGGAGCGAAGGCTTCAGCGCCGATGGGCTCCGCCCGCAGCGTCGTCGTCACCATCGGCCGGAAGTGTAGGGGTGGGGCCTCGGGCGGCCTGCGCACGAGCCGCCGCGGGCCTCTACGCTCGAACCCATGGACTTGCGTTCCATCGAAGCCGTGGAGCCGGTGGTCGAGCACAACGGCACCGTCCCGGTGTGGTGGCTCGTGACCCCGCGCGAGATGCGGGAGATCACCGAGGGCGGCTACCTGGAACTCGTGAGCGAGTTCGAGGTCGCCGGCGGTGGAGAAGTCGACCCGCACTCGCACCCGACCCACGAGTTCTACTACGTGACCTCTGGTCGGGGAATCATGCGCATCGCCGACGAGGAGCACGTGATCGTGCAGGGCGACCTCGTGCACATCCCGCCCGACGCGGTGCACAGCCTGCGACCGGTGAGCGACCACGCGCCGATCCACTGCTTCTGCTTCGCGGTCGGGCTGCCGGGCGCGGCCGAGATCGACTACACGACGCACTGACCGGTGGCGCGCGTCGTCGTCACCCGACGGCTGCCCGAAGGCGGGCTGGACCCGCTCCTGGCGGCCGGTCACGAGCTCGTGCCGAACGACGACGATCGCCCGCTGACGCACGCTCAGCTGTGCGCGGCTGCCGCCGGAGCTGACGGGATCGTTAGCCTCCTCACCGACCGCATCGACCGCGAGGTGCTGGCCGCCGGGGCGGGCCGGCTCCGAGTGGTCGCCAACGTGGCGGTCGGGTACGACAACGTGGATATCGCGACCGCCGCCGATCTCGGTGTCGCGGTGTGCAACACGCCCGGCGTCCTCGACGAGACGACCGCGGACCTGGCGTTCCTCCTGATCCTCGCCGCCAGCCGCCTCCTGGAGGACGCCGCGCGCGACCTGCGCCGCGGCCGCTGGCAGGGATGGGGGATCAACCAGTACCTCGGCCGCGACGTGCACGGGGCGACCCTCGGGCTCGTCGGGTACGGGCGCATCGGCCAGGCAGTCGAGCGGCGGGCCAGCGGGTTCGGCATGCAGGTGCTGCACCACGCCCGCCATGACACCGGCCGGCCCGGCTACGTCGCCGACCTCGATCGGCTGCTGGCTGAGAGCGACGTCGTGTCGGTCCATGTGCCGCTCACCGACGACACCCGCCACCTGCTCGACGCCCGGCGGCTGGCGCAGCTGCGTCCCACCGCCGTGCTCGTGAACACAGCTCGGGGCCCGGTCGTGGACGAGGAGGCGTTGGCGGCGGCGCTCGAGCGTGGCGAGCTGTTCGCCGCCGGCCTCGACGTGTACGAGCGAGAGCCGGCGGTGCATCCCCGGCTGCTGGCGGCGCCGCGCACGGTCCTGCTGCCCCACATCGGGTCGGCGTCGCAGGCCACCCGAACCCGGATGGCGCGTGTCGCCTGCGACGGGGCGGCGGTGGTGCTGGCCGGTGGGCGGCCGGAGAACCTGGTCACCCCGTAGCGAGGGAGATGGTCGTGAGCGACAACCTGGCATGGCTCGACGCCACCGCGCAGGCCGAGCTGGTCCGGTCCGGCGCGATGAGCGCGGCCGAGCTCGTCGAGGCGGCGCTCGCGCGCATCGAGGCCGTGAACCCGGCGCTGAACGCGGTGATCTTCGACCGGTCGGAGCGGGCCCGGGCCGAGGCCGCCGCTCCGCTGCCCGACGGCCCGTTCCGCGGGGTTCCGTTCCTGCTGAAGGACGCGGTGGCGCACTCGGCGGGCGACCCGTACCACTGCGGGATGCGGGTCCTGAAGGAAGCCGGGTGGGTCGAGCCGTCCGATACGTGGCTCGTCGAGCGGTTCCGGGCGGCCGGATTCGTGATCGTGGGGAAGACGAACACGCCGGAGCTGGCCTCGTCGGTGACGACCGAGCCGCTGGCCTACGGACCCACCCGAAACCCCTGGGCGATCGAGCGCTCCACCGGCGGCTCGAGCGGCGGGTCGGCGGCCGCGGTCGCCTCCGGCATGGTGGCGGTCGCGCACGCCAACGACATGGGCGGCTCCATTCGGATCCCGTCGGCGATGTGCGGTGTGGTCGGGCTGAAGCCCAGCCGGGCCCGGGCCACGCTCGGCCCCGACTTCGGCGAGTACTGGGCGATGACGACCCACGAGCACGTCCTGACCCGCTCGGTCCGCGACACCGCCGCCGTGCTCGACGCTGTCGCCGGTCCCGGGGTCGGCGACCCGTACACCGCGCCGCCTCCGGCCCGGCGCTACGCCGACGAGGTCGGCGCGGATCCCGGCCGCCTGCGGATCGGGTTTCGCACCGCCCGGACCGACGGCCGCGGCGAGACCCACGTCGACGCTGGGGCCGGGGTTCACGCCGCCGCCGCGCTCCTCGAGGCGCTCGGCCACGAGGTGGAGCCGGCGGCGATCCCGGCCCTCGACGACTCCGACTTGGGCGAGGCGGTCCAGACCCTGTTCCCGGTGTTCATCGCCCGAGAGCTCGACCGGTGGAGCGGAAAACTCGGGCGGCGGCTCGAGCCCGGCGCGCTCGAGCCCTGGAACGCGGCGATGGCCGAGATCGGCCGGGCCGTCACCGCCCCGGCCTACGTCGGCGCGTACGAGCAGGTGCAGCGGTGGGCGCGCCGCGTGGCGGCCTGGTGGAACGAGCGCGATGTGCTCGTCACGCCGACGGTCTCGGCTCCGACGCCGGAGCTCGGGTACCTCGGACCCGACGTCGACCCCCTCGAGGCCCTCGGCCGGTTCGGAGCTCTCACCAACTTCTCGATTCCATTCAACGTCACCGGGCAGCCCGCGATCTCGCTCCCCCTGCACGAGGGCCACGACGGCCTCCCGGTGGGGATCCAACTCGTGGCCGCCTACGGCCGCGAGGACGTGCTCCTGCGTCTCGCCGCGCAGCTCGAGGCGGCCTGCCCGTGGCAGACCCGCCGGCCGGCGGTGCGCGCGCCGGCCTGACCCGCCGGCCGGCTAGGCGTCGCCGCCCTCGATCGGCGAGGGGTCGAGGCCGAGGAGCGTGAGCGTGGTGGCGCCGGCCCGCAGCTCGGCGAACAGCCGAGCCTCCTTCTCGGCTCGCGCCGCGCCCGCGGTGACGACCGTCTCGAGGCGGTCCGCCGGTATCACGGTGACCCCGTCGTCGTCACCGACGATCCAGTCGCCGGCCCCGACCTCGACGCCACCCACCACCGCGCTGGCACCCACGAGCCCAGGCCGGACCTTCGTGGCCCCGGGCAAGGCCGCGCCCACGGCGAACACGGGAAAAGCGTGCGCGGCGAGCGCGGCCGTGTCACGGACACAGCCGTCGATGACGAGTCCGGTGAGCCCGCGGGCCTCCGCAGCCGTCGTGAGCACCTCGCCCCAGTACCCACGCTCGGGCTGATCGCCGACGTCGACGACGAGCGTCGACCCCGGCGGCGCGGCCACGACGGCGACGTGCACCGCCAGGTTGTCGCCCGCGGTGCACCGCACTGGGTACGCGGGGGCGGCGACGCGGGCGCCAGGCCACGCCGGCCGGATGCGCGCCCGCATGGGGAGGCCGCCGGACTCGCCGAGCGTGGCCGCGCCCAACTCGAGCAGCGCGGTGGCGGGGTCAGCGGGGGCAGGCATCGTGGAGCGGAGGATTGGCGGAGGGACAGGGATTTGAACCCTGGAGGGGGCTTTGCACCCCCTACTCGCTTAGCAGGCGAGCACCTTCGGCCACTCGGTCATCCCTCCTGGAACCGACGAGTCTAGGCAGGGCCGCGGGTCGGCTCTTCGCACAGCGCAGCGAGGCGCTCGAGGGTTCGCTCCATGCTGCGAGGGTTCTTCTCGGGGGTCTTGGTCAGTCGCAAGTACAGCTGACCGCGCCCCTGCGACCAGTCGAACGACTCCCGCACGCGCGTCCCGCGCTCGACCGGCTCGAGCTCGTAGCGCCAGACGTTGCGCGCGGGGTGGCGCCAGCCGATGCGGCGCCCCTCCTCGAACTCCACCACCTCGTTCGTCATCCGGTACGGGACGCCAATCCGCATATCCATGGACAACTTCGCACCGAGCGCGAGGCGCGTCGGGACGCCCGGCCGTGCCGCCCGCACCGACCCGGAGCCGTCGATGACCGGGTGCTGGGCCGGGTCGGCCAGCACGGCGAAGATCCGTTCAGGTGGGCCTCGATCACCCGCTCGGCGGACACGACTCGGGACTCCGGCGGCGTCGCCACGGGAGCACGCTACCGTCGCCGACGTGGACCCTGTCGAGGCGCTCGAGCACATCGCCGACGCACTCCAGCGGAGCCGCGGCGCCCGACCGAAGGTGACCGCGTTCCGCCGCGCCGCCGACACGCTCCGGGGCCGCTCGCGAGCCGAGCTCGAGACGATGGCGCGCGAGGGCCGGCTCACCGACCTCCCGGGGATCGGGACGAGCACGGCGGCCGTGATCGAGCAGGCCCTCGCCGGCCAGACGCCCGACTACCTGTCGCGCGTCGAGGCCGACGCGCCCGCCGCCGGCCCGCCCACCGACCTGGCGGGGCCGATCCGGTCCGCGCTGCGCGGCGACCTGCACGCGCACTCCGACTGGTCCGACGGTGGCCACTCGATCGAGGCCATGGCGCGGGCCGCCGCCGCGGTCGGCCACCAGTACCTGGCGCTCACCGACCACTCGGGGTCGCTGCGCGTCGCGAAGGGCCTCTCCGCAGCCCGGCTGCGTCAGCAGCTCGACGTCGTGGCCGCGTTGAACGACGAGCTCGCGCCGTTCCGGATCCTCACCGGCATCGAGGTGGACGTCCTCGCCGACGGCACCCTCGACCAGGACGAGGATCTGCTCGGCGCCCTCGACGTGGTCGTGGCCAGCGTGCACAGCCAACTGCGGATGGACGGCCAGAGCATGACGGCGCGCATGGTGCGCGCCCTCGAGAGCCCGCACGTCGACGTGCTCGGGCACTGCACCGGGCGCATCGTCGTCGGGCGGGGCCGACCCGAATCGGCCTTCGACGCGGAGCGGGTCTTCGGCACCGCCGCCGCGCTCGACAAGGCCGTCGAGATCAACTCCCGACCCGAGCGGCTCGACCCGCCCACGAGGCTGCTCGAGGCGCTCGCCGAGCTGCAGGCCAAGGTCGCCATCGACTCGGACGCGCACGCCACGTGGCAGCTGGAGTGGCAGGTGTACGGGTGCCACCGGGCCGCGGCGGCCCAGATTCCCCTCGAGCGGATCGTCAACACCTGGACTGCTGACGAGCTGACGACCTGGGCGGCGACTCACGCCGGAACCGGATAGCGCCGACGCCCGAGCAGGCGTAGATGAATGGCATGGCAACCACGCTCGTGACCGAGGCCTGCCGCCTCATCGAGGCCACCGACGACCGGGTCCCGACCGCGCCCGAGCTGGCCCGGGCCCTCGACGTCTCGCCCGACCAGCTCCGTCGCGCGTTCGCCCGGGTGCTTGGCGTGTCACCCCGCCAGTACGGGGACACGCTGCGACGCGAGCGGCTGCGCCGGCACCTCCGGCGTGGCAGGGACGTCACCGGCGCGCTCTTCCAAGCCGGGTACGGGTCGACCAGCCGCCTGTACGAGGGTGCGCACGACCACCTAGGGATGACCCCGGCGTCGTACCGGGCTGGCGGCGCCGGTGCCACGATCGGGTACACGGTCGCGGACTCGCCGCTCGGCGCCCTGCTCGTGGCCGCCACTGAGCGCGGTCTCTGCAAGGTCGACGTCGGTGACGACGCCGCGACCCTCGAGGCGCGGCTCGCGCGCGAGTTCCACGGGGCGGCGCGCCGGCGCGACGACGAGGCGCTGGCTCCCCTCGTCGACGCGGTCCTGTCTCGCATCGACGGCAACAGGCCGGCCGGGGACGTCCCCCTCGACGTGCGCGGCACCGCGTTCCAGCGCCGGGTGTGGGAAGAGCTGCGGCGGATCCCCCTCGGTGAGACCCGCACCTACAGCGAGGTCGCCGCTGCCATCGGGGCGCCCGGCGCGTCCCGCGCCGTGGGGTCGGCGTGCGGCGCCAACCCGGTGCCGGTCGTGGTGCCCTGCCATCGGGTGGTGCCGGCCTCCGGCGGGGTCGGGAACTATGGCCTCGGCCCCGAGCGCAAGCGGCGCCTCCTCGAGCGGGAGGGCGCGAGCCGGGCGCGCTGACGGCTCAGGATCGCTCGACGATCACGGCCTCCCAGGGACCGAGGTCGAGCGGCCCGGCCACCGGCTCGCCGTCGCGTCGGCGGTTCGTGCCGATCCGCACCGTGCCGGCCACGCCTGCGACCGTCGCGGGCGTCCCCGAGAGGTTCACGGCGACGAGCACGTCGTCGCCGCGCCGCCACGCCCACACTCCGTCCGGTGCGGGCCAGGTCGCGTACGCGCCGCCCCGAAGACCGGCCAGCTCGCGCCGGAGCCTCAGGAGGTCCCGCGTGAGGTGCAGCGGCGACGCCGGGTCGTCGGCCTGGTCGGCCACGGTCCCGGCCGCCGGGTCGCCGAGGGGCAGCCAGGGCTGGACCCCGGGCGCGGTGAAGCCGGCGCCGGGCTCGGCGGTCCACGGCATCGGGGTGCGGGCGGCGTCGCGGCTCACGTACGGCTGGTAGCGGATGCTCACCGGGTCGACGAGCCGCTCGGGTGGCACGGGCGTGTCCGGCAGCGCCAGCTCGTCGCCGTAGTAGAGGACGGCCGTCCCGCGCAGCCCGAGCAGCAGCACGAGGGCGGCGCGGGCCCGGCGGGGGTTACCGTCGCCCCACCGGGTCGGGTAGCGGGACACGTCGTGGTTGCCCATCGTCCAGCACGGCGTGGCGTCCGCCGGCATCAGCGCCTCGGTCTGCTCGACGACGGCTCGCAACGCGCCGGCGGCGAAGGGGGCGTGCACGAAGCAGAAGTTGAACGCGAGCTGCAGCTCGTCGCCCCGGCCGTAGAAGGACACCAGCTCCTGGAGGTCGAAGACGTGGGTCTCGCCGAGGAGCAGCCGAGCCGGCTCGTAGGAGTCGGCGAGCCGGCGCCAGTGACGAAGCACGTCGTGGACCTCCGGGCGCGACGAGTTGTAGAGGGACCGCTGGCCGCGGAGCTGGTCGAACAGCGGGTCGGCGTCGGTGGCTGGCGGGTTGTCACGCAGGAGCCGGTCCTTGATGATCATGTGGGCCACGTCGATGCGGAAGCCCGAGACGCCGCGGTCGAACCAGAAGCGCAGGATCCGGTCGAACTCGTCACGCACGGCGTCCGACCACCAGTTCAGGTCGGCCTGGTCGACCAGGAAGTTGTGCAGGTAGGCCTGGCCGGTCGTCGGGTCGAGCGTCCAGGCCGGCCCGAAGAAGGCGCTGAGCCAGTTGTTGGGCGGGGACCCATCGGGCTTCAGGTCGGCCCAGACGTACCAGCCTCGGTGCTCGGCCGCTCGGCTCGTTCGGGCGTCGACGAACCACGGGTGCTCGACGCTGGTGTGATTCGGGACCAGGTCGAGCAGCACCCGCAGTCCGAGGCGGCGCGCCTCGGCGATCAGCGCATCGAGGTCGTCGAGCGACCCGAGGTCGGGGTGCACCCCGAAGTAGTCGGCGACGTCGTAGCCCCAGTCCGCGTTTGGAGAGGGGTGGATCGGGCTGAGCCACACCCCGTCGACGCCGAGCCACGCCGCGTGCTCGAGCCGGGCGGCGATGCCGCGCAGGTCCCCGATGCCGTCGCCGTCGGAGTCCGCGAACGATCGTGGGTAGACCTGGTAGAGGACGGCGTCTCGCCACCAGTCGGCCACGGACCGGCAGGTTAGGGAACGGGAGGCGACGGCTCGTCCTCGGAGGCGGCTCCTCGTCCCGCTCGCGCCACCTAGCCTCGAGGCCTCTGCACGCGACGCTCGACTGGCTGGGCTGCGCGACGTTCCGGCTCGCGCTCGACGATCTCGTGGTCATGCTCGACGCCTACGTCGATCGGGTGCCGGGCGCGCCCGGGCCCGGCCTCAGCGCCGACGACGTGGCCGCGGCGGACTGGATCCTGGTCGGGCACTCCCACTTCGACCATCTGTGGGGCGCCGAGCGAATCTCGCGGAACACGGGCGCGCGCGTGGTGGGCTCCTACGAGACCGCGCGCGTGCTGCTCGCCGCCGGCGTGCCCGCCCGACAGCTCGTTCCGGTGGCCGGCGGCGAGCGGGTCCGGCTCTCGCCCCACGTCGTCGCGGCCGTGTACCCGAGCCAGCACTCGTGCGTCTGGGCCCACCGCCAGTTCCCCGGCGCGGACGCGGTGTGCCTCGGCGACCTCGGACTGTGCCACCAGGAACGCCAGGCCCGGTTCGGCGAGCTCGGCGCGTGGCTGGCGTCGCTCGGACCCGACGTGCTGGAGCACCTGCGGGCGAGCGACCAGCACGCGCTCGGCGACGGCGGCCCGCTCGTGTTCGTGCTCGAGACCCCCGCCGGTCGGCTCCTGTACCAGGACACGTCCGGCTGCTGGACTCCGGTGCTCCGCGAGCTGCGGCCCGACGTCGCGATCCTCGCCGCGGCCGGGCGGGGCAACGTCGACGGCGAGCCGGTCCAGGGCTCGCTCGCCGGGTTCGTAGCCAGGGAGGCGGCGCTGCTCCGCCCGCGTCGGGTGTTGCTGTCGCATCACGACGACTGGCTGCCCGGCTTCACGAGCGGCGACCTCGACGTGGCCCCCGTCCGCGCCGAGCTGGCTCGGGCCCTCCCCGGCACCGAGCTCCTCGAGCTCGGGTACTGCACCGGCACGCCGGTGCTCGCCGGCCTCGCCGCGCGCTGAGCGACCGAGATGTGCGGCCCGCCGTGACCGGCTCCGCCTACCATTCCTGCGCGCCGGCGCCCAGCGCGGCGTCGTGCCGGGAGCGGTGGCAGAGTCTGGTTGATCGCAGCTGCCTTGAAAGCAGCCGGCCGATGAGGCCCGGGGGTTCGAATCCCTCCCGCTCCGCTCGGACCCTGGCCGTTGCCCTCGCCGCGGTAGCCGGCCCGGGCGCGCCGCCGTGGACGCTCAGCCGGCCTCGGACCGCGCCGGCACCGTCTCGAACCCGCACCAGGGCTGCAGCACGGCCGGGACCTCGAGGCTGCCGTCGGGCCGCTGGCAGTGCTCCCAGAGGAACACCAGGGTGCGCCCGACCGCGCACCCGGTCCCGTTCAGCGTGTGCACGAGGCGGGCGCCGTCGGGCCCGACGACGCGGGTCTGGAGCCGCCGAGCCGAGAAGTCCCGATAGTTCGAGCACGACATCAGCTCGCGGTAGCGCCCCTCCGACGGCAGCCAGACCTCGACGTCGTGCTTGGTGGCCGCGGCCGCGCCGAGGGCACCGGCGGCGATGTTCACGACCCGGTACGGCAGGCCGAGACCACCGATCAGCGATTCCTGCACGGCGACGAGCCGGTCGAACTCGGCGTCGGAGTCGGCCGGGTCAGCGAACACGAACATCTCGACCTTGTCGAACTGGTGCACCCGGAAGATCCCGCGCGTGTCCTTGCCGTGCGTCCCGGCCTCGCGGCGGAAGCACGCCGAGGCGCCGACGTAGCGGGCGGGCAGATCATCCTCGGTCAGGCGCTCACCCCGGTGGAGCGTCGACAGGGGCACCTCGCTGGTGCCGACGAGGAACAGCTCCCCCCCGTCGACCTCGTAGACCTGGTTCCGATCGGTCGGGAAGAACCCCGCCTCCTCCATCGCCGCCTCCCGGACCAGGACCGGCGGCACCACCGGCGTGAAGCCTTCCTCCCGGAGGCGGCCGAGCGTCCACGCGACGAGCGCCAGCTCGAGCAGCACCGCCTCGCCGAGCAGGGAGGCAAAGCGCGAGCCGCTCGCCTCCACCGCGTGGCGGGTCTCGACGAAGCCCATCGCCGCCGCGAAGGCGGCGTGGTCGAGGCGCGGTTCGGGCCCGGGCACCCCGACGGTGCGAAGGACCACGGCGTCCTCCTCTCCGCCGTCGGGGACCGTCGGGTCGGCGGGGTTCGGCACCTGGAGGGCCAGGACACGGAGGTTCCGGTCGAGCACCCCGAGCTCCTCCTCGGCCTGGTGGAGCCGCTCTTTCAGCGCCGCGGCCTCGCGCCGGGCGCTCGGCTCGTCGGCGCCGCGTCCGATCCGCTTCGAGACCGCCTTCTGGCTGGACCGCAGGTCCTCGACCGTCCGTCGCTGGGCGCGAGCCTCGGCGTCCAACTCGAGGACCTGGTCGATCAGGCCCGCCGCGGCGCGCTTGCGCTCGACGCCGACGCGGTAGTCGGGGTCGTCGCGCAGCCGCCGAAGGTCGATCACGAGGTCACGGGCTGGGCCGCACCTGGGCCCGGAGCGCCTCCACCCAATCGCTCGCCGACCGCCAGGCCTCGGTCGCGGCCTGGCGGCGGGCGGGCCCGGCGTCGCCGGCCACCGGGTACGAGCCGAGGAACTTCACCTCGGCTTGCTTCGCGGCGAGGTTCCGGAGGCAGTCAGCCGCGAGCTCGTCGCTGACGTGACCCTCGAAGTCGATGAAGAAGCAGTACTGGCCGAGCCCGCGCTTGGTGGGACGCGACTCGAGTTTCGTGAGGTTGATCGCGCGCGCCGCGAACTCTTGGAGGATCGCCAGCAGCGAGCCGGGACGGTCCTCGCGCTGGAAGCACACGATGGACGTCTTGTCATGACCGGTCGGTGCCGGGACGCCACGACCGACGAGCACGAAGCGCGTCTCGTTCTCCGGGTGGTCCTCGATCTCGGAGGCGAGAATCGCCAGCCCGTAGAGGTGCGCCGCGTGCGCGGTGCCGATCGACGCCACGTCCGCGCGCGGCGACTCGGCGACGCGACGGGCTGCCTCGGCCGTGGAGTTCGCGGCCTCCAGCTCGGCGTTTGCAAGCTTCCGCGCCAGCCAGGTCCGGCACTGGCCGAAAGGGCTGGGGTGCGACAGGACCACGGTCACGTCCTCGAGCCTGGTCTCCGGCTTGGCGCACAGGTGCAGGGAGATCGGCAGGTCGATCTCGCGCTGCACGAGCAGGTCGGTGTCGAAGGCGAGCGTGTCGAGGGTCACGGTGACCGTCCCATCAATCGAGTTCTCGATCGGGACCAGGCCCGCGTCGACGTCACCCCGCTCGACCGCGGTCAGGACGTCGGGGACGGTGCGCAGCGGCACCGTCGTCGCGGCCGCGAGGTCAGGCTGGCCGAGCAGCGCTTCTTCGGCGAACGTCCCGCGGGGCCCGAGGTATCCGACGCGTGTCACTGCCGCCGATCGTAGTGGCGAGCCCCTTGGCGGCCGCGGGCTTTCGGCGCGCGTAACGTCTCGCCGCGTGCGGCTCTGGACGCTCGAGGAAGCGACCGCGGTGCTGCCCGAGGTCCGGAGCCTGGTCCGTCGTGCCCGCGAGCTCGTCGCCGCCGCGACCGAGCGGGCGAGTCGCGCGCGCGGCAACGGCGCGCCGTCGGGGAACGGTCAGGCCCGGGCGGCAGGAGACGCGGAGCTCCGCACCATCCTCTCGGAGCTGGACGAGCGCGGCATCGTCGTGCGCGACGCCGCCCGGGGCCTCATCGACTTCCCGACGCGGACGCCGAGCGGTCGCGACTACCTGCTGTGCTGGCTCGACGGCGAGGACGCGATCGGGTGGTGGCACTGGCCCGAGGACGGCTTCGCTGGCCGCACGCCCCTGTCCGAGCCGCCGACCTGACCTACGTCGTCCCGGGACCGGTCCGGGGCGCGGCGGGGGCTCCCGGCGTCGCCGGGGTGGAGGGCACCGCCGGCGTCGCCGGCTGGGGGGTCGCGCCCGCGGTGGCGACGTGCATGGTGGCTCCCGTGCCTGCGGCCTTCTGGGCCGCGACCGCGGCCCCGACGATCCCGGCCTCGTTCAGCAGCCCCGCGGGCACAACCTCGGCGTGGGTCGTGAGCCGAGGGATGAACCGGTCGTGGCGCTTGCTGACGCCCCCACCCAGGATGAACAGGTCGGGCTGGAGGAGCCGCTCGAGCTCGAGCAGGTAGGCGTCGAGGCGCTGGGCCCACTTCCGCCACGACAGCCCGAGCCGCTGGCGGACGCTGTCGGCAGCGCGAGCCTCCGCCTCTCGCTTCCCCATCTTCAGGTGGCCGAGCTCGGTGTTCGGCACCAGCACGCCGTCGACGAACAGCGCGGTGCCGATTCCTGTTCCGAGCGTGATCATCATCACGACGCCGCGTCGGCCGCTCCCGGCCCCGAACTCCATCTCGGCGACGCCGGCGGCGTCGGCGTCGTTCACCACCGTGACGTCGCAGCCCGACGTGCGGGCGAACGTGGCGGCCACATCGGTGCCGATCCACGAGTGGTCGATGTTCGCGGCCGTGCGGGCCACGCCTTGCTTGACGACGGCAGGGAACGTGGCGCCGACGCGACCGGTCCAATCGAAGTGGGTGGTGAGCTCGGCGAAGACCTTCGCCATGGCGTCCGGCGCCGCCGGGCGTGGGGTCAGGATGCGGTGCCGGGCCGTGATGAGCTCGCCCGTGCCGGTGTCGACGGGCGCGGCCTTCATGCCGGTCCCGCCGATGTCGATCCCGAGGAGCGTGGCCATGGTCCCCCTCTCGTGCTCGGGCCGTTCGCCGCACTAGCCCGCGCCTAGTCTCGCCCACCGCCGGCTGCTCTGCCCGGCCGCGACGACGGCTGGGACGTCCAGGCCAGGCTGCCCCAGCGAACGTTCAGGTGCGGCTTGCCCGGGAACCGGGCGCCTCCAAGGATGGGGCGGCCCGACCAGGAGGACCTGCATGCAGCTCGGGATGATCGGACTGGGCCGGATGGGCGCGAACCTCGTCCGCCGGCTGATGCGCGACGGGCACGAGTGCGTCGTCTACGACGTCAGCGCCGACGCCGTGAAGCGCCTCGAGGGCGAAGGAGCGATCGGTGCGACCGCGACCGCCGACTTCGTGGCCAAGCTCAGCCCGCCCCGGGCGGTCTGGATCATGGTCCCCGCCGCCGTCGTCGATGGCACGCTCGAGCAGCTCGTGCCCGCCCTCGAGCCGGGCGACATCGTGATCGACGGCGGCAACTCGTACTACCGCGACGACATCACCCGCGCCCGCCGTCTCTCGGAGCGCCGCCTCCACTACGTCGACGTCGGGACGAGCGGCGGCGTCTTCGGCCTCGACCGTGGCTTCTGCCTGATGATCGGCGGCGAGGACGACGTCGTCGCCCATCTCGACCCGATCTTCGCGACGATCGCGCCGGGTGTGGACGCGGCCCCGCGGACGCCCGGGAAGACCGGCGCTCCAACGCCGGCCGAGAGCGGCTACCTGCACTGCGGGCCGAACGGCGCCGGCCACTTCGTGAAGATGGTGCACAACGGCATCGAATACGGCCTGATGGCCGCGTACGCCGAGGGCCTGAACATCCTCCACCACGCCGACGTCGGCACCGAGCACCAGGAGGTGGACGCCGAGACCACGCCGCTGCGCGAGCCCGAGTACTACCGATACACGCTCGACATCCCGGCGGTGGCCGAGGTGTGGCGCCGGGGCAGCGTCATCGCGTCGTGGCTCCTCGACCTCACCGCCGACGCGCTGGCGCGCTCTCCCGACCTGGCCGACTTCGAGGGTCGGGTCTCCGACTCCGGCGAGGGTCGCTGGACCGTGCTGGCGGCGGTCGACGAGGGGGTGCCGGCCCCGGTGCTCAGCACTGCGCTCAACGACCGGTTCGCCTCGCGGGGCCAGGCCGACTTCGCTCACAAGGTGCTGTCGGCGATGCGCCAGGAGTTCGGCGGCCACGCCGAGAAGCCCGGTGGTGGCACGTGACCAAGCCGCCCCCCTCCGACGCCCTGATCTTCTTCGGAGCGACCGGCGATCTCGCCCACAAGATGATCTTCCCGGCGCTCTATCGGATGGCGAAGCGCGACGCGCTCCATTGCCCCGTGATCGGCGTGGCGTCGTCGCCATGGACGCTGGAGCAGCTCGAGGCCCGGGCTCGGGACGGGATCGAGCAGTTCGGGGACGGGGTGGACGACGACGACGCCTTCGGTCGTCTCGTCAGCGCACTGCGGTACGTGGACGGCGACTACAAGGACAAGGCCACCTTCGCGGCGATCAAGAAGGCGCTCGGCGAGGCGGCGCGCCCAGCCAGCTACCTCGCGATCCCACCGAGCCTGTTCCCCACGGTCGTGGAGGGGCTCGGATCGGCGAGCATCGCCAAGAACGGACGGGTGATCGTCGAGAAGCCCTTCGGACGGGACCTGGAATCGGCGCGCGAGCTCAACGCCGTCCTGCACTCGGTGTTCCCCGAGTCGAGCATCTTCCGCATCGATCACTACCTCGGCAAGGAGGCGATCCAGAACATCCTGTACTTCCGGTTCGCCAACGCGTTCCTCGAGCCCATCTGGAACCGCAACTACGTCCGCCAGGTTCAGGTCACGATGGCCGAGGACTTCGGCGTGCAGGGACGAGGCCGCTTCTACGAGGAGGTGGGCGCCCTGCGCGACGTGGTGCAGAACCACCTGCTGCAGACGGTCGCCCTCCTGGCGATGGAGCCGCCCGTCGGCCCCGACGTCGAGGCGATGCGCGACTCGAAGGAGAAGATCTTCTTCGCGATGACCACCCTGGCGCGCCCGGATCTGGTTCGGGGCCAGTTCGACGGCTACCGCGACGAGGCCGGCGTCGACCCGGACTCCGACGTCGAGACGTACGCCGCAGCCCGTTTCCACATCGACTCGTGGCGCTGGGCCGACGTGCCGTTCTTCATTCGGGCCGGGAAGAACCTCCCGATCACCTGCACCGAGGTCCGGGTGGAGCTGCACCGCCCGCCGCAGCGGGTGTTCCAGCAGTACGAGGAGCTGCCCCGCGACACGAACTACGTGCGGTTCCGCCTCAACCCCAGCGTCCAGATCGGGCTCGGCGCCCGCGCCAAGGCCGCCGGCGAGGCCTTCTGCGGTCACCTGGTCGAGCTGGGCCTGACCGACGACCAGCCCGACGAGATGACCGCGTACGAGCGTCTCCTCGGCGACGCCATCGCGGGCGAGGACCTGCTGTTCGCCCGGGAAGACGGCGTCGAGGCGGCCTGGCGCGTCGTCAACGACGTGCTCACGGACCACGACCCTGCGATCCCGTACAAGGCGCACACCTGGGGACCGCCCCAGGCGGAGGCCCTCATCGGCGGCGCCGACGGCTGGCACGACCCCGTCCTCTGAGGTGGGGCCGACCCTCGCCGTCGACCTCGGCGGCACGAACATGCGCGCCGCGATCGTCGACGACGCCGGCCACATCGTCGAGCGCGTCCGCGCCGACACCCCGCACCACGTCCCGACGATCGATCCGCTCCTCGATCTCGTCGCCCCGCTGGCGGCTCGCGGCGACGTCGAGCACGCCGTCGTCGCCGTGCCCGGCCGCGTCGACCACGAGCTGGGCACGCTGCTCAACGCCCCGAACCTCCCGCGGGGCTGGGCCGCCCTCCTCACCCGGGCGACGCTCGAAGCCGCTCTCGGCCTCCCCGTCGCGCTCACCAACGACGCCGACGTGGCGGCCGTCGGCGAGGTCCACTTCGGCGCCGCCCGCGGCCACCGCGACGTCGTCTACGTGACGATCTCCACCGGGCTGGGTGCCGGCATCCTCGTCGGGGGACGGCTGGTTCGACCCCGATGCTCGGCCGGGGAGGTCGGCCACACGATCGTCGATCGGATCCTCGCCGCTGCGGGCGGAGACGGCACCGTCGAGGGGCTCGGCTCCGGCACCGCGTTGGCGCGCCTGGCGCGCGCGGCCGGGCTCGACGCCGTCGGCGCCGACCTCGTGCGCCTCGTCGAGGCCGACGACCCGGTCGCGGCGGCGGTCTGGGACGAGGCCATGTTCGCCGCGGGCCTCGGCGTCGTGAGCCTGGCCCATCTGGTCTCGCCGAGCATCGTCGTCATCGGCGGCGGGGTGGGGCGCAACGGCGATCTGGTCAACGCACCCATCCGACGCGCCCTCCAGCGCTTCGGGCCGCCCGGCCCGGAGATCGCCGTCGTCACCGCCGGACTCGGCGACGACCCGGGCCTGGTCGGCGCCGCCGCGCTCCGGCTCGCGACCTGACGCGAAGGAGCCACGATGCCCGTGACCCCGATCCCGACCCCGAGCCAGCCGTGGACCGGCGGTCCCTACTCGGGGGCGATGCGCGCCGGTGACTGGGTCGTCCTGGCCGGCCAGATCGGCGTGGACCCCACCACCGGCGAGGTGGCGCCCGGCGGGGTGCTCCAGCAGTTCGACCAGGCGCTCCGCAACGCGGCGGCCGCCCTCGGCGACGCCGGGGCCACGTGGGCCGACGTGGCGAAGGTGACGATCTTCCTCGCCGCCGACGACCCGGGAATGATGCCGGCCCTGAACGCGCTGTACGCCGAGCACCTCGGTGAGCAGCGCCCGGCCCGCACCACGGTCGGTGTGGCGTGGCTGCCGCTCCGCACGCTCGTCGAGCTCGAAGTGTGGGCCTACCACCCGGAGGCGAGATGACCGACCAGCGAGACGTGGAGCGCAGCGAGGACGAGTGGCGCTCGGAGCTGAGCCCCGAGCAGTACGCGGTGCTGCGGCGGGCCGGGACCGAGCCGCCGTTCACCGGCCGCTACTGGGACTGGCACGACGACGGCGTCTACCGGTGTGCCGGCTGCGGAGCCGAGCTCTTCGACTCGGGGACGAAGTTCGAATCCGGTACCGGCTGGCCCAGCTTCACCGAGCCGGTGGTGGCGGAGGCCCTCGAGCTGCGATCCGACGGGTCCCACGGCATGGTCCGCACCGAGGTTGTCTGCCGCCGGTGTGGCGGCCATCTCGGCCACGTGTTCGAAGACGGGCCCCGGCCGACGGGCCAGCGCTACTGCATCAACTCGGTGTCGCTCGACTTCGAGCCCCGCTGAGCCGCGCCCGCCCGGGCCCCGATCGGTGACCGCCGGCAGCCAGGCCACCGCCGAGGTCGTCCGGGGCCGGGGTGCGCGAGCCGACCCGGTCGTGGGACCATCCCCGCATGGGATTCCCCGAGGGCATCGGGGTTGTCGACGCCATGATCGGCTTCCCGATCCGTGACCGGAAGCGGGTGTACGACCGCCTGCTGCGGGGCGCGAAGGACCGGCAGTCCAAGGAGGAGTTCGCGTTCCCGGCCGAGTACATGTTCAAGGACGTCCCGGAGGCCGCCGACGAGGAGGCCGACCCGATCGAGGTGACGTTCGCCGAGATGGATCGCTTCGGGATCGAGACCGGGCTCTTCGGCATGAGCCCGGACGCGCTCGAGGGGAAGCGGCGCGACCCGAAGCGAGTGGCGCTCTCCCTCGAGGTCGACCCGAACGACGTGATGGGGGCCATCCGGAAGGTCCGGGCCGCGAAGGCAGACCACGACCTGAAGGCGGTCACCTTCTTCCCGGCTGGCTGCCTGCCCCAGGTGCCGGTCGACGACCCGAAGGCGTACGCGCTGTACGCCGCCTGCGTCGACCTCGACCTCCCGGTGGTCGTGAACGCGGGCATCGCCGGTCCGCGCTTCCCGTCGGACTGCCAGCACGTGATGCGCTTCGACCGGGTCTGCTACGACTTCCCCGAGCTGCGCATCGTGATGCGCCACGGCGCCGAGCCGTGGGAGGAGCTCGCGGTGAAGCTCATGCTGAAGTGGCCGGGCCTCTTCTACATGACGTCGGCGTTCGCGCCCCGCTACTACCCGAAGGCGGTCATCGACTACGCGAACACGAGAGGGGCCGACAAGGTCTTCTACGCCGGCTACTACCCGATGGGGCTCTCGCTCGAGCGCATCTTCGACGAGCTGCCCCAGGTGCCGCTGCGTGACCACGTCTGGCCGAGGTTCCTGCGCGACAACGCCCGCCGCGTCCTCGGTCTCGAGTAGCCGATGGACCGGTACCTGCTGATCTCCGCCGACTGCCACGCGGGGGGCTCGCTCGAGCAGTACCGCGAGTACCTCGACCCTGCCTACGTCGACGACTTCGACGCTTGGCGCCAGCGTTACTCGAACCCGTTCCGCGACCTGCAGAGGGGCGGCCGGACCCGGAACTGGGACACCGACCGGCGCTCCCGCGAGCTCGAGGCGGACGGGGTGGTCGGCGAGGTCCTCTTCCCGAACACGGTGCCTCCCTTCTTCCCGACCGGGGCGGTCATCGCCCGTCCCCCGACGGCCGCGACCTTCGAGCGTCGGCTGGCCGGCATCCGCGCCCACAACCGGTGGCTGGCGGACTTCTGCGCCGCGGCGCCGGGCCGTCGAGCGGGGATCGGCCAGATCTTCCTGAACGACGTGGACGAGGCGGTCGCCGACGTGCGCTGGGTGAGGGAGCACGGTCTGACCGGCGGGGTGCTCCTCCCGGGCCGCCCCGACGACACCGAGCTGCCCCCGCTGTGGGACGAGTCCTACGACCCGCTGTGGTCGGCGTGCGAGGACCTCGACGTGCCGATCACCCACCACTCCGGGCAGGGGTCGCCGGACTACGGCAAGTCGACCACTGCCGGGGTGATGTGGATCGTCGAGACGAGCTGGTTCTCGCACCGCCCGCTCTGGCAGCTGATCATGGGGGGCGTCTTCGAGCGGCACCCGCGACTGCGGTTCGTCCTGACCGAGTCCGGCTGCTCCTGGATCCCCGACACGCTGCGGATGCTCGACTCGTTCCATGCCGAGATGGCCTCCGGGCGCATCGGGGAGCTGAAGTACACCGACGACCAACGGCTGTCCCTGCGACCCAGCGAGTACTTCGCCCGGAACTGCTTCGTCGGCGTGAGCTTCCCGAGCCCGAACGAGGCCCGGGCCATGCGGACGGTTGGGCTCGACCGCGTGATGTGGGGCAGCGACTACCCGCACCACGAGAGCACCTACCCGTACACGACCCTGGGACTCCGCCGCGCCTTCTCCGACTGGGAGCCCGCCGAGATCCGACGGGTCACCAGCGAGAACGTGGC
>DASZJD010000099.1 GCA_035948415.1 Acidimicrobiia bacterium
GATGGGGCGCGGCGGCCAAGCCGACCAGCTTTTGCGGAGTGAGGCTCTTGCCCACTTCGATGATGGCCAGGGGGTTGCCTTCGGTTTCGGCCAGGACCCGGTCAGCGACGTCACGGTCGAGCTCGAAGCCGGCCGCCGAGGCCAGCAGCGCCTGGGCCTCGTCATACCCAAGCCCATTGAGTTCGAGTACTGGAAGTCCTTGTACGGGGCTCGCCGTCATCGTGTCGCTGCGTTCACCGAAGATCACGCCGATGCGATCGGCTTGTAGCCGGCGGGCCCAGAAGGCGAGCGCGGCGATCGACTCGCTGTCCACCCACTGGGCGTCGTCGACAACGTAAAGCGCCGGCCCGTCGGCGTCTGCCGCAATGGCGGTCATGCTGATCACGGCGAGCCCCACCAGGAAGGGGTTGGCAGGCGGCCCCGCCGTCAAACCCAGGGCGGAGTTCAGCGCGTTCCGTTGGACAGAGGGGAGCTGTCCGATCTGGTCGAGCATCGGGGCGAGCAGCCGGTGCAGCGCGGCAAAACCGAGGTCCCGTTCCGGCTCGACGCCCGTCAGCCGAACGATCTCGAAGCCATCCGCTCTGTTCACCGCGTAGTCGAGGAGCGCGGTCTTGCCCACCCCGGCCTCACCGCGGACCACCAACGCCCCGCTCAAGCCGTTGCGGATCGAGTCGAGGAGTTCGTCGATCTGCGTGCACTCATCCGCCCTGCCGACCAAGCCCACGCATTCGAACGATAACGACATCGACTAGCCGGCGGTGTCTGGGCGTGCCTTTGATTGGCGTCGGACCAGACGGCGAACTCCACCGGCGTCGGCCTGCTCGTTTGCCTCAGCAACGGCGCCGCGCGCCGCTTGGCGCGCCCTCAGCCGGGCGGTAGTGGTGATCCCTCGCGTCATGGAGAAGGACCTGCTCGAAGCACAGGGCCTAAACCTCACCGAGTACTCCGTGCTGTTACACCTGTCGGAGGCTCCCGACCGTTCTCTCCGGATGGGTGATCTTGCGAACTACGCATCGATCACCAGCGGCGGGCTCACTCGCGTCGTCGACCGCCTCTCTGGACAGGGCCTCATCGAGCGCGTCCGGGACGAGTCAGACGGCCGCGGCCAGATGGCAGTTCTGACGGATGCCGGCTTCCAACGACTCGAGCGTGCGTGGCCCACGCACCTGGCGAGCGCCCGCAGGCACGTAATGGACCACCTCTCAGAGCTCGACCTCGCCGGATTCGCCAAGGCCATGGGAGCGGTCGGCGATGAGGACCTGGGCCCCCCGGCGCGGCGGTCACCGCAACCAGGTTCCTGAGCCCTAGAACAGATTCCCTGCTCAGGGGTGGTTTCCCGACCAGCGGCGGAGCAACCGTGGGGCGGGCTGGTCGGCGCCTGCCCATCGGCTGCCGGACGATCCGGGTGATCCTTTAGTTGGAGTCGACGTCGACGCGCTTGCCGGCGATGGATCGTCGCAATTCGTTGAGCGTGGCGAGCGCCTGCTCGGATCGGGACGGCTCGGCGGCCGCGATGGCGAGTACGAGTGCCTCGAGGAGCACGATGGTTGGCCCGTGGGTGGCAAACAACCCGGCCGCGCCACGACCCGCGTTGAGCTGGGCGGCGATCGGTGAGGCGGATCGGACATTGATCGTGTCTGTGATGAGGACGACCTTGGCGTTCACATCGGCAGCGTGCTGGAGAAGCACGTGCACGTACGGATGGATACGTCCGTAGGCGAGCACCACGACGGCATGGCCGCTCTCGAGTGCAAGGAGTTCGTCGGCGTGGTCGGTGCCGGCGTGCGTAAGAGATCCTGCCGGTCGGCCGAGCCGCCGGCTGAGGAACGCGGCGTAGTCGGCAAGGTGCGCCGACGGGCCGGTCCCACACCACCAGAGGTGCTTCGCGTCGGCGAGGATCGCCGCGGCGGCGTCGAAGTCCTTGGCCGGTACCCGCCGCAAGAGCGTCTGCAGGGCCACAAACTGCCGGTCGGCCGCGGTGGCCAGGACGTCGTGCGCGGTCGCCGTCCCTCCGATCGTGGCGCCCAGGCGGGACGCCAGGTCGGCCTCGTCGGCATCGCCGGCGAGCGATCGTCGAAGGTCGCGCAGGCTTGGGTAGCCGAGGGACTTCGAGGTCCGTACGACGGTGGCATCACTGGTGCCGACCGCGGCGGCGATTTCCTGCGCCGACAGGGGGGCCGCTCTGGCTCCGGATTCGAGGAGGAAGTCGGCGACTCGGCGCTCGGCAGGACTGGTGATGCGCTCTAGACGGGCCGCCAGACCGAGTGTAGTGTCTGTCTCATGCTTCTCGCTCATCGTAGTACATACTACACCCAGGTGGCGGCCGCGCAATGACCCACGCGGTGTTCCTCGTTGCGGCGGCCTTCGTCGCCTGCGTGGTGGAGATGGTGGAAGCGCTGACCATCGTGCTGGCAGTCGGGGTGACCCGAGGGTGGCGATCGGCGATCATCGGGGCCGCCACAGCGCTGGGTGCGCTGTCCTTGGTCGTCGCGCTGCTGGGTCCGGCGCTGGCCGTCCTACCGATCGACGTCTTGCGACTCTTTGTGGGTGGTCTCCTCCTGATCTTCGGGCTCCAGTGGCTCCGGAAGGCGATCTTGCGCGCGAGCGGATTCAAGGCGCGTCACGACGAGGAAGCGATCTTCGCCGAGGAGCGACGTGCCGCGCTGGCGGTGTCGCGCCGCGGATCGCGCGTCGACTGGTACACCTTCACCGTCTCGTTCAAAGGCGTGTTTCTCGAAGGGCTTGAGGTCGCGTTCATTGTGGTCACGTTCGGAGGTGCCCAACGCAACGTCGGTTTGGCCGCGATCGGGGCCGCGGCGGCCGCGGTGGTCGTGCTCGTCGTGGGCCTGACCGTGCATCGGCCGTTGAGCCGCGTTCCCGAGAACACCATGAAGTACGCCGTCGGTGTGATGCTCAGCACCTTCGGTATCTTCTGGGCCGGTGAAGGCGCCGGTGTGACCTGGCCTGGGAGTGACGCATCGCTCATCGCACTGCTCGCGTTCGTGCTCACGATGAGTGCTCTGCTCGTCTCGATGTTGCGTCGGCGCCACCTCCGCGCTCAGCTCGCGGGAGCGATCGGATGAGGGCCGTCGCGACGTTCGGCCGGTTCTGGTACGACTTCATCATCGGCGACGATTGGCGCCTCGCACTTGGCGTCGTTGCGTCGATCACAGCCGTGTACGTCGCCGCTCATCACGGGGCCGACTGGTGGTGGCTCCTGCCCCTCGCCGTCGCCGGACTCCTAACGCTTTCGGTCAGCCACGCGACCCGACCGCGATCTCGGTGAGCCAATCGTTGGCCGCGGGCACTGGTCCCGGCAGGGATGGCGCAGGTCGGCTGACGTAGCCGAACATCGGCAGTGCTCAGGCGGATGAGGAAGAGCGTTCGCCGCCTGGGCCGGTTCGTTAACTTTGATGTGAGGCGGCCATCAGGTCGGCGAGGTCGTCGGGCTCCAGCATTGAGGGTGGCACGTCGGGCCCCCACGCGTACAGAGCGCGAAGCGACGGTTCCCAGGTTCCTGGTGTCCAGAGTTGGTCGTCAGTGATGGTGTCCATGTCCGAGTAGTACTCAGAGAAGTTGCCGGCTGGGTCTCGCAGGTACCAGAAGAAGTTCGAGCCGATGAAGTGACGGCCGAGCCCCCAGGTGTGACGCTCCGGGTGACCGTCGAGCATCCGCGTGGCTCCGCGGCCAACTTCGTCGACATCTTCGACCTGCCAGGACGTGTGATGCAGGAACGCCACCGGCGACGGCTGGATCAGCAGGTTGTGATGGTCGGTGGAGCACCGCAGGAACGCGGCCACGCCCCGGACTTCGTCGCTCACCTTGAAGCCGACGCCGTCGACGAAGAAGCGCTGCGAAGCGTCGGGGTCGGGCGTGCCAATGACGACGTGCCCCAGTTTGCGGGGGCGGATCGGTTCGTCGCGCAGGACGGCTGGTGCACGACGGTTCGTTCGCTCGGCACGTCCGGGCCCGTTGTACGGCCCGATCGCGGCTGGATCTTGTGCGATCCGGGGCAGCACCTCGATCAAGGCTCGAGCGCCGCTACGAACCTCGACTGCGCTGACGCTGCCAGGGTCGCGCTGGCTCGTGACCCCGAGTCTGGCGAGTCGGTCGGCAACGCGGTCCAAGTCGTCGGGGTCGTCGGCTCCGATACACAACTCGACGAGCCGACGGGTGGGGCTCTCGATGATGCGAAGCTGCTCCCCGCCATCGCGGGTCGAAAAGCAGGCACCGTCACGGGTCAGCCCGAACTCGTCGTAGTACCGAGCCGTTGCTTCGACGTTGGGGACGCCGATCGTGATCGACGCCAGTCTGTGCAAGGCCACGACGTCCTCTCAGCTCGACGGCCGACCAGCCGGGTTGGCGATGGTCATCGATGTGCCCGCTGCGGTACCCGGCACACGTTCGTCAGGGTGCCAATGCCTTCGATCGTGGTCGTGATCACGTCCCCGTCGCCGAGGAACCGGAGACTTGCGGCGCCGACCCCGTCCGGCGTGCCGGTGAAGATGAGATCGCCGGGGCTGAGGCTGAGGATGCTGGACAGGTAGCTGATCAGGGTCGGGATGTCGAAGATCAGGTTCGACGTGCGATCCTCTTGGCGTCGCTCATGATTGACGTCACAGGTGATCAGCAGGTCACCGGGGTTGGCGAAAGAGTCAGTGGAGACGACGACCGGGCCGATCGGCCCGTAGGTGTCCCGGGACTTGCCCAGATCGAAGTGGGCGGGCTCGGCCGCGAACTGCAAGGCCCGGTCGGAGATGTCCTGCCCGACGGTCAGCCCACCGACGTGGCCCCACGCGTCCTCGCGCCTGATATCGCGACCCCCACGGCCGATCACGACCACGAGCTCCGCTTCGTAGTCGTCGGTGCTTCCGCCAAGGATGACGAGGTCGGTGGGCCCGGCAAGACAGCTCGGGAACTTCGTGAAGATGAGCGGCGCGTCCGGCACCTTCATCTTGGACTCGTCCACATGCGACCGATAGTTGAGCCCGACTGCGAACACGCTCCGGGGCGAGGGGATCGGTGGTCGAACGCCGGCGTCCCTGATGTTCCCGTCGGGCACGGCTTCCCGGATGGTGCCAGCCGCCTGGTGCAGCTCGTCGAGCCGACGCCACGCGCCCATCGGATCGGCGCTAATAACGCCGCCGCTCACCCTCGACGCGTCGAACCAGCGGCCGTCGGAATCGACGAGCGCGGAGCGGCCGTCGACGTTGGCGAATCGGAACGTCAAGCTTCGTCCGGGGCGTCCGGAGCAGCCCAGGGCATTGACGCCGAGACCCAGTGGGTCAGCGGCTCCTCCTGGTCGTTGCGGTGCAGGTGTCGCGGCGGCGTCACGAACGTCGCGTAGGGCCGGCAGCGCACCAGCACCCGGCCTTCTTCCTCTGCGACCGCCTTGACCACGGGGCGCAGCTCTGGTGCCAACGGCTCACCCGACATTCGCTCAGCCACCGCCATCATCGCGTCGATCAGCGTTTCGTCGTCGTCGTCGATCACCGCGTCGCAGTAGACCTGCAGGTAAGCGAAGGGCCAGGTCTCGTCGAGGACGCAGAGGCTGACTTTGCCGTTCCGGGCGACGGCTTTGGCCTTGGCCCGCTCGGCCATGGTTGCCACGAGCAGGTCGTCGTTGGCCGCTGGGATGTAGTAGACGACCGACATCGCCGGTCCATCCAACCGGCGGCCGTAACCGAACACGCAGGTCCGGTGGGTCCGAACGAACAGCCGCCGCTCCGAGGGCAGCATGTCTCGATCCGTCGGCGCCTGGAACGGATCCTTCGACAGCGGCAACAGACGCACCGACGCGGGATCTCGGTCTTGGTTCGTGACCCCACGAGCAGCGCCCATATTCCTCCACCTGCTGCTGGGCTATTATTATCGATTGATAACAGAGGCTACGCTCTGCCGGCGATGCAGCGCAAGGCCCAAGCGCCCAACAAGGTCCGGCTCCGCCGGGCGAGGGCCGACATCCGCGAGGCCCTGCTGGAGTCGGCACTGGTCGAGTTCGGGGCCAAGGGCTTCGACGGCGCGTCAACGCGTGCAATCGCGGGGCGCGTTGAGGCGCACCAGCCGCAGATCAACTACCACTTCGAGTCGAAGGCGGCCCTGTGGACCGCCGCGGTGGACTACCTCTTCGGCCTCCTGTGGGAGGCGCTGGAGGGTGTGATCCCCGCCAAGGTGACCGGAGTTGATGCATGGGAGCTCGCCGCGGCCTTCGCGGATGGGATACGTCGGTTCGTGGGATTCGCAGCCGAGCACCCCGAGCTCAACCAGATCATGGTGCACGAGGGCACCGCGGCCAGCGACCGGCTGGCGTGGTTGACCGAGACCCACGTGAAGCCGTTCTTCGACGGCATCCGGCCAGCGTGGCAGACGCTTCGTGAAGCCGGCATCGCCGCACCCATCGACCACGAGATCCTCTACTACGTGCTGATCGGCGCGGCATCGTTGCCCTATGTGAACGCCTCCGAAGTTCGCCTTCTCACCGGCCGGGATCCGAATAACCCCGCGTGGATCGGCGCTCACGCTGAAGGGCTGGTGACCATCCTCCTGCCGGGACTGGCCGCACCTCGCCCATCATTTGCCATCAAACCTGGCCGCACGCGGCGACACAGGAGATAATCAGAGGACACGAAGACGGAACATGAGCAGCCTCAACGTCATTCGTTGATATCACATGGACGTCCGGCAAGGGGTCTGCAAAACCCTGGACGTGGGGTTCAATTCCCACCGCCGCGTCCAAGAGCTCTTCTCTCATCAGCGGCCGCGCCCACGCCGCTGGGAGCGATCCGTCCGGATACGACGCTGCCGTTAATGGTGGCGCGTCTGGGCTTTCGCCCCATCGCCAGCGCTTGGATGTTGGGCTGGATCCTTTGGGCAGAACGGCTCTGAGGCCAGCGAATGGTGTCGGATCCTCGGTCCGTGCTCGATCGCGCGCTCGTAGGTGAACAATAGGGAGGCCTGCGTGATTGGGGGCCGGTCTTGGGCGAGTCCGAGTCGTTGGTGACCGTGTTGTTCACGGATGTCGAAGGCTCAACCGACGTCTTCGCCCGCTTGGGTGATGCGGGCGGTTGGGAGTTGGTGTCGGCGGTTGAGCGGCTGACTCGCGAGCGCGTCGCCGAGTTTGGGGGGCGCGTTGTCAAATCGGTCGGCGACGGCGTCTTGGCTGTCTTCGAGTCGGCGCGGCGATCGCTGGCGTGTGCGGTGGCGATCCAGCAGGGACTTGTCGAGGGGAGCCTCGCGGCTGGTCCTCGTGTTCGGATTGGGATCAATAGTGGCGACGTGCTCGCCGATGGGGAGGACCTGCAGGGGGCCGCGGTGGCGCTGGCGGCTCGCATTACGGCCGAGGCCGAGGGCGGTCAGATCCTGGTGAGCGATGTGGTGCGCCAGTCGAGTGGTCTGCGGCCCGGCGTGGGTTTCGTCGATCGGGGTTGGCATCGTCTCAAGGGCTTCCCGGGTGAGGTTCAGCTCTTCGAAGTGACCGAGCATCAGACCGACAGGTCGATCGTTACGGCCAGAGTGCTGGTGCACGGACAAGCGGAGCCGCGCGCTAGAGGAGTGAGTGCGCGAGAGCAGAGGGTGACCGGTGCCGGGTTCGTAGGCCGCGCGATCGAGCTCGAGGAGCTCTGCCATGCGTGTGACGAGGCGATCGAAGGCCGAGGTCAGCTGGTCTTGATCGGTGGCGATGCTGGCATCGGGAAGACGCGACTGGCTGAAGAGGTGAGGGGCTATGCCAGCGCACGCGGCGCGCAGGTGCTTTGGGCTAGCGCTTGGAGATCGAGTGGGGCGCCGGCGTACTGGCCGTGGATCCAGTTGATGCGCGCCTGGGCGGGCTCGGAGCCGTCCGGAGCGGCAGGTGTCGTTCCCAACGCTCTGGGTTCGCTGGTCCCGGAGCTAGCCGTGCCCGAAGATGGTGAACCGCGGGCTGAGCTGGATGCTGATCGAGCGCGGTTCCAGCTCTTCGATGCGGTGACGTCCTGGTTCGCGGCTGCTGCCGAGAAAAGACCGCTTGTCCTCGTTCTGGATGATCTGCAATGGGCTGACGCGTCGTCGCTCCTCCTGTTGGGGTTTGTGGCTCGTCAGTTGCAGGGAGCGCGGATGTTGGTGGTGGGCACGTACCGGGATACGGCTCTCAGCGAGGATGCTGACTTGAGCCACGTGCTGGCTGAGCTGTCGCGAAACGCCACCCGGATCGTCCTCGGCGGTCTAGGTGAGCCTGAGGTTGCTGAATTGGCAGCGAAGACCGCCGGCGTCGAGGTGGGATCGGGGCTGGTGTCGTCACTGCACGAACGCACCCGCGGCAATCCGTTCTTTGTGCGTGAGCTAACCCGGCTTCTGGCTGTTCGCGGTCTGCTCGCTGACACAGAAGCGGGGCACGCTGAGGTTCCCTTGCCGGCAGGCGTACGGGAGGTCCTGGCGGCACGACTCGCCGCCCTTTCGCCGACAACCCGGCAGGTGTTGGCGGCGGCGTCAGTGGTGGGCACGGCGTTCGATCTGACGCTGCTGATCAGCATGACGGGACTGGAACAGGACCAGGTCCTGGAGGCGCTCGATGAGGCGATCCACGCACGCGTCGTGCTCTCGCCCAGAGTCGGTGACTACGAGTTCGCACACGCACTGTTTCGAGACGTGCTCTACGACAGCCACTCGACTTCGGCTCGAGTGCAGCTCCATCGTTTGGTGGGCGAAACGATCGAAGCCCAGTTTGGCGTCGACCTGCGCAGCCACCTCGCCGAGCTAGCGGACCACTTTCGGCGCGCGGTGCCGTCGGGCACGTTGGAGAAGGCAATTGAGTACTCGCGGCAAGCTGGGGGTGCCGCGGAGGCCGCCTTCGCTTATGAAGATGCCGTGGTCGACCTCGAAGCCGCGCTGGCACTTATGGAAGAACACAATGCCGAGCCGGCGCGCCGAGCCGGGTTGCTCGCCGCGCTGGGCCATCTGATGTTCACGGCAGGTCTCGATCGTGCTCGGGGGATCCGCTGCCAGGAGCGAGCACTCGCCATCTATGAGGAGTTGGGAGACACGAGGCGGACGGTTCGAATGCACGCCGGGCTCGGGTCCGCCTGGTCGATGTATCCCGATGCCGATGTCGACATCATGGACATTCCGAAGGCGCTCGTCCATCTTCGCGCCGCCGAGGACATGCTCTCCCAGAACCAGCCAGGCATCGACTTGCAGCTGGTGTACGCCATGCTGTCCAACGCGGCCTGCTACGGGATGTGCTGCGAGGAGAGTGTGGCCGCGGCCGACCGAGCGGTGGAGGTCACCGAGACCATCGACGAACCACCCGCGGGAGCAGTAGCGACCAGCCAGCTGACGCTTGGTTTGCGTCAGATCGAGCGAGGCCAGCTCGCGGTCGGCAGGCGGGTCATCGAAGAAGCCTGGGAGACCGCGGACCGGCTTCAGCACCCAGTGGCCGCGTTCTACGCCGCGTGGGGGCTCGGCGCTCATTTGGTGTTCTTGCTGGATCCAGCGCCGGCGATGATCGTGTGCCAGCGGGAGCTCGCCAAAGCCCGCACCGCCCAGGCACCCGGGCAGCGCTGGCATCTCCTCACCTTCCTCGCCATGAGTCACGCCTTGTGTGGTCAGCTCAGCAAGGCGCGGCACGTCGTGGAGCCGCTAGCCGGCGACCAATACGTGGAACCGTTGCTCGCACTGTGGTCCGGCGATTGGGACGCTGGACGAGAGGCACTGCTCACCGACCTGGACCGGCTGCACCGCACTGGCGACCGCTTCAACGAATGGCGTCAGCTGTACTGGCTCGGACGCCTCGAGCGCAGCGCCGGTAACCACGACGGCGCCGAACGAGCGCTTCGTGACGGGCTCAGCATCGCGCTCGACGGCCCGATGGTCCTTGCCGAACTGAGCATCCGAGGCGAACTCGCCTTGCTCTGCGACGAGACCGACGAACCCGATGAAGCGCAGACCCACGTCGCCCGCTGCCAGCAGATCCTGGCCGAGGGCCAAGACTGGCGGGGACTCGCCGGCCGGGCGCGCCTGGCGGCTGGCTCCTGTGCCGCCACCGCCGGCCAATCGGGCGACGCCACGCAAGAATTCCAAGCGGCCCGACGGGCCTTTCGGGAGTGCCGCTTGCCGTTCGACGAAGCCGAGGTCCTACATCGCTGGGGCGAGCACCTGCACGACACTGGTGATCGCGGCGGCGGCCAGGCCAAGTTCGAGGCCGCCCGAGCGCTGGCGCTCCGCCACGACGCCGGCGGTCCATGGGTCGAGCGCGTCCTCGCCGAACCATCGGGTTCTTCCGTCAGGGGCGACACCCTGGATGACACGACGTCGAAGGCGCGGGCTCGCTCCAGGTCCGCGTCGGTGTTTCGCCAAGAAGGCGAGTACTGGACCGTCGCCTACCACGGTCACGTCGTTCGTCTGCGAGACGCCAAGGGACTTCACCATCTCAGCGAACTCCTGACTCGTCCCGGCCACGAGATCCACGTCCTCGAACTCGTCGCCGCCAGAGAAGGTCGGGCGCCCCAACGACGGGCGGCTCCGGAGCGCCTCCGCGGGGGCGTCGCGGCAGGTAGCGACGCGGGCGAGCTGCTCGACCCCCAGGCCAAGGCCGCCTATCGCCAACGCGTCACCGACCTCGAGGCCGAGCTCGAAGAAGCCGACGACTTCCACGACCCGGAACGGGCCTCCCGGGCCCGAGCCGAGGTGGACCTGCTCACCCAGCAGCTCGCTGCCGCCGTCGGCCTCGGCGGCCGCGACCGACGAGCCGCCTCCACGGCTGAACGAGCTCGGGTCAGCGTCACCCTGGCCCTGCGAGCCGCCCTCAAGAAGGTCATGGCGGCACACCCTGACCTCGGTGCCCACTTGGCGGACACAGTGCGCACCGGCCAGTACTGCAGCTACCGACCCGGCACTCTGATCACCTGGCAACGCTGATCCTTCGTCGCCGAGCGAAACAGTTGTTGGCCCGTTTCTAACGCCCCAAGGGTGAGACCGCCGCCTGGCGGTCAGAAACGGAGCCACCTCGTGGCCAGAACCGCAATCGCCCTCCCCGCCGGTCGCGTCCACCGACCCCGTCCAGTCATGGTGAAGGTCATGGTCGGCCTCGCCGTGGTTGCCGCGGCCGTCGCCAGCGTGACCCTCGTCACACAGGGCACCAGCCACACAACCCATTCGCAGGCCAGCCGCAACCCCTCGGCGAGCCAACCGATGGTCCTCTACAACCAGTTCGTCGGCGCCCTGAACCGCGGCGACGTCGCGGCCGCCACCGCGCTCTTCGGTCCCGACTCCTATATCGTCACCCCGCTCTGCGTCCCGTGGTGTGCGGACACCACCGCCATCGCCGGCGACTTCGCGGCGGACGCGGCCATCCACTCCAAGATCACCTTCACTGACCCCCGAGTCAGGGGCACCATCCTGACCAGCCGCATCACCCTCACCGCGCCGCAACTCCCCGGTGGAGCCCAACGCGCTGTAGGCCTCAACACCGTCCAGACCTACCGAGGTCACATCGTGTTGCTGCGCGCCGACTTCGACCGCACCGATCCGCAGACCGCGACATTTCTCAGGGCCCTCGGGAAGTAGCAGCTCACAATCGGACCAGGACACGCCTAGGACCGGCTCAGGGAGCGCTCGATCGCGCTTCCTGAGCCAGTCGCGGGGGGCCAGCTCGAGCCCAATCGCGGGTTGTGCCGGGCGCCGCGCATCAATCTCCGGCCCCTGCAGCGATGGTCCTACTGCCTGCCAGTTTGTGACGCGCCAGATGTGCGGTTCGGCTCCCGTTCAGTGGCTCGAGAATTGATCGGGTGTATGCCTCGCGACAGCACGGGACCTCGTGTCACACGCCATGACACGCTCCCGGTCGTGTCGCCGGGCCCCCTCACGGGCCGCGGCTCGCCCATCGCTTGCCCATCAGACCTGGCGACACGCAACGACACGGGATATAACCAGACGACCCGAAGGCCGAACATGAGCAGCCTCAACGCCACCCGTTGACATCATCTGGACACTCGGCAAGGGTCTGCAAAACCCGGGACGTGGTTCAATTCCCACCGCCGCCTCGAAGAGCGCCCTGCTCAGGCAGTTGCGGAGCCGGACGGAGGGTCCTGGTCGACTGGTGGGCAGCGTGCCCAGTCGCGGCCCATCAACGGCGACGATCACGCGATCTTCGAGCTCGCCCTCCTGGGGGCCCTTGCCGACCGGAGCCTCTTGACCCTCACACGGTGTGAAGGCCTATCGATGACCACGTCATGTTGAACATCGGAGAGTTCGCGCGGCTCGGGCAGGTCTCGCCTCGGATGCTTCGCCACTACGACGAGACCGGACTGCTGAAGCCCAACCACGTCGACCCGCAGAACGCATATCGGCGGTACGACGTCACCCGGCGGCCGGCTCCACCGCTTGCTCGCCCTTCGGGACCTCGGCTTCACCCTGGACCAGATCGGCCAGATCCTCGGCGAGGACCTGTCGATCGAGCAGTTGCGCGGGATGCTGCGGCTGCGCCAGGCCCAGATCGCGCAGGATGTCGCTGACGAGCAAGCCCGCCTTCGCCGTGTCGAGGCTCATCTCCGAGCACTCGAAGGGAGCATCGTCATGTCGAGTCTCGATGTCGCCGTCAAGACGACTGAGCCCGTCCGCGTCGCCGAAGCCTCGGCGTCGGCTCCTGGGTTCGGGCACGCCAACCTCAGCCCTGTCTTCGAACGCCTCGTGCCTCAGGTCCTCGGTCATCTCAGCCAGACGGGGACGCGACCCGGGATCATTATCGCCTGGTATGAGGAACCAGCCGATGACGGCAGCGTCACCGTGCACGCGGGCTTCGATATCGCCGACCAGTCCGTGCCGAGCGCCGACGGTGTCAGCGTGGTGGACCTTCCCACCGTTCAGGTCGCCTCGGTGGTTCATCGGGGCAGGATGGAGGACGTCGAGTCGCTCTACGAGGCGCTCGTTCGATAGGTCGAGGACAGCGGCAACGAGCTCGCCGGCAGGAGCCGCGAGCTCTACCACCAGTGGGACGACGAGCACCCCGAACGCAAAGTCACTGAGCTGCAGATGCCAATCGCCCGGTGACGTCGGTGCCGATCCCTATGCGCGCGAGGAGGCCGCCACCGGAGACCGGTTCAGTTGACGGACCGGACCACCTGGTACTGGAGGTGGGTGACCCGGTCGCTCTCGATGACAGTGGGGTTCTCGAGGATGACCGGCGGGTCGGCCAGCGTGTCGAAGAAGCGGACGCCGTCGCCGAGGAGCACGGGCACGAGCTCGACGTGCAGCTCGTCGACCAGGTCGGCGTCGATGCACTGCTGGATGACGCTGGGTCCGGCGAGGCCCACGGTCTTGTCACCGGCAGTGGCCTTGGCCTGAGCCACCGCGCTCTCGACGCCGTCGAGGACGACGGTGAACGGCGCATCATCTCGGGGCCAGCCCTCGGGGACGCGGTGGGTGACGACGAACACGGGTACGCCCAGGGGGTGACTCCCTTCCCACCCGTTCGTGTAGTCGAAGACGCGCCGTCCGACCACCAGTGCACCTGCACTGGCAATCGTCTCACGCAGGTAGGCGGCGCTCGCCGGGGTGACGTGCGAGACCATCTCGTTGCCGGGCCACCTCACCTCGACATCGCGGTTGTCGTACCAGTCGAAGAGGTGCTCCACACCGTCGTCGCGATGGGCGATGAAGCCGTCCAAGGACATCGTCAGACCGGCCACAACCGTCGCCATGGGTGCCTCCTTCCCGGCATCCTTCCTCGCCGACAGAGACGTCGCACGCGACGCAAACTCATCGGCAGACAAAAGGACCAGCCACGGGCTGCAGGGACGCAGGCAACCCTGGTCTCTGCGGCAGTGTGCCAGCCGAATCGGGGACCAGCTGATGAGCCAGATGCGCGGGAACCGCGCCCCGCGTGATCGTGATCCGATTTCCTAGCCCGCGTCGCGACCGAGTTCGAAGGGCCGCGTGCAGTCTCTAGGCGATGTCGGTCAGGAGTGCCTCGATGGTCCTGGAGTCCAGGGGGAGAAGGCCCGCCGCTGCAGAGCGACGAAGTGCGGTGGCAAGCCGTACCTGGTCGCCGGCAAAGGCTTCGATCGTGTTGCGGGCTTGGTCGGTGTTGTTGGCCACGAGCAGAAGCCCGATGCGCATGAGCGTCGGTTCGATCACGGTGGGCAGCACGCGCTGGGCTTCGTCGAGTTCGCGGGCGGCGCCGTCCAGATCGAGTCCTTCGAGACAACCGATGGCTCGTTCGAGAGCTCGGTAACCTCGTTCGAGTTCGAGAAGGTGCGTGAGCTCGCCGAGCGCGTCGTGGTGGTCGTCGACGCGGATGTCGACGACTCGGCTCTCCCACGGTTGTCGCGGACGGGAATCGACGACGACCAACGCCGCCGATTGCTGTCCCCGGAAGTCACCTCCTTCGTTCTCGGCGGCCCGAAGAGCCTGCACAAGGCGTTCGGGAAACGCCGCCGCGCTGGCCTGGAAAGCGTCGGCCATGGCCGCGGGAACTGTCGGTCGTTGCATCATGTTCGCCTGGACCGTGAACCCGTCACCCGTGTGCTGGCCAGCCTCGGGGACACACATCTGGCCGGTGTGCGCGGCACTCCGCCCCGCGGCGTCGACGATCCCGACCTGGCGCGTCTCCCTGCTGGGATCAAGCAGCAGGAGTGCAGCCAGGACCTCGGACGCGGGCTTCGCGGCCCGCAGCAGGTCCAGGCCCAGTACCCCATAGCTGCCGTCGCTCAAGGCCTGGCTGGCGATAGCCCCGACGCCAGCCTCGATCCAGGGCACAACTCGACCGGCGCTAAAGAAGCCGCTCTGCACGCCAACACCCAGCGACCCGGTCTCTGCATCTCGAGCCACGATCGAATACGTCATCGGGCGACAGCGTGTCGGAACCACAGAGATCGCGTCCACCGGCACGCCAGGCACCCCGTCGTCGCCGCGATCGACGGCGGGCCTCGCTGCTGGGCGGGTCGGGCCCATCCGAGCGACCGCCGAACCGCGGTGGCGCTCGGACACGGGGGGGGCGGTGTTCGCGTCGCGCGGGCGGGCACGGACACGCGCCTGGCCGGGGCGCTGAACCCCGTCGTCCAGGCGACCCAAGCGACGCCCCGAGACACCGGATGACCTCCGTGACCGGTCTGGGCGTCGGGCTCGTCGTGGGGTCGGGTCGCTTGCGGTCCTGCGGTACCGGCGCGCGTGACTCCTGTCCCTAGGCTTCGTCCGGGCTCACGCGAGACACGTCCCCATGCGAGACGACGGAGGAACGAGATGCGCATCGTCATCAGCGAGTTCATGAGCCTCGACGGCATCGTGCAGGCACCCGGAGGACCCGAGGAGGACACCGACGGCGGCTTCGCGCACGGCGGCTGGTCCATGCCCTTCTTCGATCCTCAGACCATGGGGCCGGCCGTGAGCGACGCGATGGAGGCCACGGATGCGCTGCTGTTCGGTCGGCGCACCTGGCAGACGATGGCGGCTGCGTGGCCGGGCCGTGCCGGTGACCCGTTCGCCGATCGGATGAACGAGATCCGCAAGTTCGTCGCTTCTCGGACCCTCAGCCAGGATGACCTCACGTGGACCAATTCGGTCCTGCTGGAGGGCGCCGACGTCGTCGGAGCGGTGCGGGAACTGCGGGCCGAGCCCGGCGGCGACGTCCAGGTCATGGGGAGCGCGAGCCTCGCTCGAACTCTGATCAGCAACGACCTCGTCGACGAGTTCCGTTTGATGATCGAGCCGATCGTTCTTGGTGGTGGCAAGCGTCTCTTCCCCGACGATGGCAACGCTCGGACGCTCGCACTGGTGTCAAGCTCGACCAGCGGCACCGGCGTCCAGATCTGCACGTACCAGCCGGTCCGACGGGGCTAGACGTCGCCCGACGGTCTTCAGCCCGTCACGGCTGTGACGCGAGCAGGTCCTCGATCGTGCGGATGCCGACGTCGTTGAGGACGCCCGGGAGCATCCCGCCGTCGATCTCGATCGTGGTGCCGTTGATGTAGTCCGCCTGTCCGGAGCACAAGAAGACGCACGCCGCGCCCACCTCGTCCGGTGTCCCGGCTCGTCGCAGGGGCACGTTCTGGAAGTACTCGGTGCCCTCGGGGTCGTCGGCGGGGAGGACGAAGGATCGGAAGTTGTCGGTCATGGTGGCTCCGAGGGCGAGGCAGTTGACGCGCACCTTGGGTCCCCACTCCTCGGCGAGGGAGCGCGTCATGTGGTTCAAGCCGGACTTCGCGGCCCCGTAGGAGACGAGGGTCGGCGATCCGGCCGGATGTCCGGCGCCGCTCGAGATGTTGATGATGGACCCCGTTCCGTCCTGGTCGGCCATCGCCCGATAGGCGCGCAACGCGAACCACAGCGGGCTGATGAGGTTGTTCTGGATCGCGTAGGCATGGAACAACGCGGTGCGGCCGAACGACGGCTCGTCGGTCGGAGTGCCGGAGATCCTGGCGATGAGCTCCGGTACATCCTCCACACGGGGGATCGGCATGGTCCCGCCGGCGTTGTTCACGAGGATGTCGAGGCGGCCGAACCGGTCGACCACACGGTCCACGAACGCGTCGATCTGGGTCCAGTCGCCCTGGTCGCACACCCACTGCGCCGTGCGCTCCGAAGCGCTCAGCCCGTCCGCCGCCGGCATGGCGTCGAGCGGCCGGCGCGAACAGCCGATGACCGTCGCGCCCTCGACGAGGAAGCGGCGCGCAATGCCGACGCCGACCCCGCGGCTCGTGCCCGTCACGATCGCGACCTTGCCGTCGAGCTGTCCCATCGCTCCTCCTCGTGGTCGGTGGCCGGCGGTCAATGCTGCGGCCGGCGGCCGCGGCCAGAGAAGATGGGCAGGTCGAGCGGCGTGACGAGCCCCGGCGCGGCGGCGCACACCGCGGGGATCGCGTTCACCAGCCGCATCGCGGTCCCGAGGATCCCTGCGGCGTTGTGGTCGCCGTCGGCGCCGATGGGCTCGACCTCGCAGGTGTAGGACGGCGATCCGATGACCTCGATCCGGTACCCGGACCGGTCGCCGGACAGACGCGGCCACTGCGGGCCGACGTCGGCTCGCAGCCGGTTCACGTGCGCCGCGACCACCACGGGCGCGCCACCGGAGAGGCCCTGCAGCTCGAAGCGGACACCGGCGCACGTCCCCTCCTCGATCACGCCCATGGCGGTTGCAAACGTCTCCGGGGCTGGAAGCCGCTCGTGATCGACGCGGAGCTCATCGATCGTCCAGCCCAGGGCGTCGGCGACCATGTGGACCATGCCGCCCCACCCGCCGCTGATCGCGCCGGGCGCGAACAGCGGCGCGTCGTAGTCCAGGGGGCGCCCGTACCCGAAGAACAGGCCCGTGAACCCGGGGTCCTCGTAGGTGGAGTAGTCCATCATCTCCGTGACCCGGATCGAGTCGACGGTCTCGCACGCGCACGCCAGCGCGAGGGGAAGGATGTCGCCGGACCACCCGGGGTCGAAGCCCGAGGTCAGCAGCGTCGTCTGGCCCTCGTTGCACGCGGCTTCCAGCGGCTCCCGGAACACGCCCGGCATGAACGGGGGGTAGACGAGGAAGACGAGCGAGGTGTTCACGACGTTCTTCCCGGCGGCGAGGGCGCGGGACAGCTCGCTGATGGTCTCCTGGACCCGAGTCTCGCCCTGGACCATGTAGGAGACGCAGTCGGCGTCGGATGCGAGGAGCGCGTCGATGTCGCTCGTGGCGAGGATGCCGGTGGGCTCATCGAGTCCGCACAGGTCGGCGGCGTCACGCCCGATCTTGTCCGAGGCGTGGGCGTGGACCCCGACCAGCTCCAGGTCGGGCCGCCGGATGATGGCGCGGAGCGCGGGCCGCCCGGCGTTTCCGGTGCCCCACTGGATCACGCGGAGCGGGCGCGCGGTCGTCGTGACGGTCATGAGCGTCTCCCCGGGTTGGGATCGTGTCGGACCGGGTCGTCGTCGGCCCGCCGTCCGACCGTCCACGGTGCGGGTGCGTCGAGCCGACCAGGACGTCGTCCGGGTCCAGGGTTCCGGTGGCGGCTCACGGGCGCACGAACCCGCGCGCCGTCACCAGCGGGAGCGTGAGATGCGTCGCGATCCCGGGTGGCGCGGCAACGACGGCCGGGATGGCGTTCACCGACGGCATCGCGGTCATGATCATTCCCAGGCCCATGTACCCGGGCTCGGACCAGTCGCCGGGCGGAACGATCTGAAACTGCGCCCGCACACCGGGCTCGCCGTCCACCTCGACGAAGTAGCCGTGACGGACCGCGAACGGCGCGTCGACGTTCGGGCCCATGATCCATTGGTAGTTGAGCACGATGAGATCGTGGCCCCCGACCCGGCCTCGCCACCGCCCATCGATGGCGGCGACCGTCCCGACGGGGATCACCATGAACCCGAGGTCGGTATCGGCGGTCGCGGGCGCGTACTCGGCGTCGAACACGATCTCGTCCAGATCGACCCCGAGCCCGTCGGCCATCATCGCCACCGCCTCCGCGAACACCGTGCTGCCGGCGCGCGTCCGGTCGACGAGGCCGGGCGTGTCGAGCGGGTGCGCGAACCCGACGCTCTCCTGGGTGTCCTTGGCGTCGTACGCCGACGCGTCCACCGACTCGAGGACTCGGATGCGGTCCACCCGGTCGCAGATCTGGGCGCACACGAGCCCGAACAGGTTCGCGAACCCCGGGTTCACGCCGGTGCCGAACATCGTGGAGCCGCCCCGGCGGGCGGCGTCCGTGAGCCGCTGGTGGGCTTCCTCGTCGAGCGAGCTGCCGTCGATGAACCCAGCGGTGGAGCAGACGTTCACGCCCGTCTGGAGGAGGCGGCAGACGACGTCGAGGTCCGGGAACATCGGGTTGTAGGAACAGGCGTCGGCCCGGAGGGCGAGGAGGGCGTCGACGTCGGCGGTGGCGATCACGCCCGTGGCGGCCTCGTGCCCGCACAGCTCCGCCGCGTCCCGCCCGACCTTCTCGTGGGAGTGCGCGAACACCCCGACGAGCTCCAGCTCGGGGTGGCCAAGGATGGCCCGCAGCGCGCGCCGTCCGACGTTCCCGGTCGTCCACTGGACCACCCGCAGCGGCATACCAGGGAACGTAGACGGCGAGGCCCGGCGCCGCTCCCGCCCGCCTCGGTGCCTCGGGCCAGGCGGGTGCTCGGCTGGTCCCACAACCGAAACGGGTCCGGCGGCCGCGTGCGGCGCCGCTACCGTCTCTCGGCGTGCCGCGTCGCACCGCGCTCGAAGACCTTCGAGTGCAGGCGGGCGCCTGCACCGCGTGCGAGCTCTACCGACACGCCACCCAGACCGTCTTCGGTGAAGGTCCGATCACCGCGTCCGTCGTTCTGCTCGGGGAGCAACCCGGCGACCACGAAGACCGAGCGGGCCGTCCGTTCGTCGGTCCGGCGGGCGCCGTGCTGGACCGGGCCCTCGCCGACGCTCAGCTCGATCGACGCGCGATCTACGTGAGCAACGTCGTGAAGCACTTCAAATTCGTGCGATCGGGAAAGGTCCGGCTGCACCAGAAGCCCAACGCGGCCGAGCTGCGGGCCTGCCGGCCGTGGTGGGAGGCAGAGCTCGCCGCCATTCAGCCTCACGTCGTCTGCTGCCTCGGTGCCACCGCGGCCCAGGCCGTGCTCGGATCGCGGGTGCGCGTCACGCGCGATCGCGGACGGTTCGTTCCGCTTCCGTTCGGGCCCATGGCGACGGTCACCATTCACCCCTCGGCGGTGTTGCGCGCCGACGATCGGCACCGGACCGTCCTGTACGACGGGCTCGTCGCGGATCTGTCGGCCGTGGCTGCTCACGTCAGCGACACGTAACCACCGAGGACCACTGGCTGGCGCGGCACGGATCGGGCTTGACGAACGCATCCAGGCGTTGAGTACCGTCACCGAGACCACCGGTCCCAGCGACGCCGCCCTCGAAACGGGCCGTCCGCGGACCGGCCGACGGTGCCGGCGGGCCGCGGCGGCGGTCGCGATTCAACGCCGGGGTAGGGGGGACGGTGGAGCCGGTCTGGGGCCTGGGCAAGTCCATTCTCTATCCCACCCTGCGGTTCGGGTTCCGCCTGACCGAGGCGGGCCTCGACCACGTGCCGCGGTCCGGGCCCGTGATCCTGGCCAGCAACCACGTCTCGTTCCTCGATCCCCTCTTCCTCCTCTGGATCGGCGATCGGAACCGCCGGAAGGTTCGGTTCCTCGCCATGGCCGAGCTGTGGGACTCGCCGCTGCTCCGGTTCTTCCTGGTCCACACGGGCCAGATCCCGGTCACGAGGGAGGCGCCCGGCGCACGCGCCTCGCTCTCGCACGCCGCCGACGCGCTCGGCGCCGGGGAGTGCCTGGGGGTGTTCCCCGAGGGGCGGATCTCCGAGGACCTCGAGCCGCTGCCGGGCAAGACGGGGGTCGCCCGGCTCGCGGCGCAGACCGGCGTGCCGGTCGTGCCGGTCGGGGTATGGGGGGGACATCGCCTGTATCCGAAGGGACGACCGCGACGGTGGCGGGTCGGGGTCGCGGTGGCGCTGGTCGTCGGAGCTCGACTCTCCGTCGACGCCGACGAGGACGTCTTCGACGCGACGGACCGGATCATGGGGCGCATCACGGACTGCCTCGCGGTGGCCCGCCGCACCTATCCGCAACAGCCCCGCCGCCGAGATGACGGCTGGTGGGTGCGTGGCCCGGACACCGCGGTGGTGCGCCCGGTGCGGCGCGACGCGCTCGGCTAGCCCGGGGCGCCGACGGTCAGCCTCGGGACGGGGTTGGAACGTCGTCGAAGGCGCGGTCGAGGATCTTGATGGGCTCGTTCTCCCAGATGCCGTACCGCAGGTGCCAGCGTCGCACCGATCGGGGCGACCACCAGTTCGCGCGTCCGGCGAGTCGCATGAACGCGGGAACGAGCGTGGCGCGAATCAAGAACGCGTCGACGAGCACCGCGAGGGTGAGCACCAGGCCGAAGAGCTTGACCTGCAGCACCTCGGACGTGGTCAGCCCGAGGAACACAACGGCGAGGAGGACCGCGGCGGCGGTCACGATGCGACCCGTCTTGCCGAGTCCGACGGCCACGGCGCGCTCGTTGTCGTGATCGACGTCGTATTCCTCCTTGATGCGGCTCAGCAGAAAGACCTCGTAGTCCATCGAGAGTCCGAACGCGATGCAGAACACGAGCACCGGGGTGAAGATGTCGACGAAGCCGGTGGGCGTATAGCCGAGCAGGCCGGCCAGGCGCCCGTCCTGGAAGATGAAGACCATGGCCCCGAAGGTCGCGGTCAGGCTCAGGACGTTGAGCAGCAGCGCCTTCACCGGCACCAGCAGGCTCCCGGTCATCAGGAAGAGCAGGACGAGAGTCACGAGCGCGATGAGCCCGAGCGCGATCGGCAGGCGGTCGATGATCGACTGCTTGGCGTCGACGAACCGCGCCGACTGTCCGGCGACCTCGAACGAGAACGGGGCCCGGGTCGCTCGAACGTCGGCCACGAGCTTCTCGCCGGCCGAGGAGATCGGCTCGATGCTCGGGACGACGCTGACCCAGGTGTCGTTCGGAGAGGAGGTGTTGAAGAAGCGCTGGGAGAGCGGCGACGGCGTGGCCGGGAGCGTCGGGCCGCCGTGGAAGTAGAAGCCGGTCGCGGCGTCGACGCGGGCGACACCGGGAAGCATCCGGAGCCGTTCGGCGAAGGCGTTGATCGCTCCGGGGTCCCGAGTCGGGTTCACGCCGGGGAGCAAGATCCGCAGCGCCGAGCTCTCGCGGCTCGCGAAGTGCTGGCGGATCTGGTCCGTCGCCCGGCGACTGCTCGACACGTCGGGTGGCACCACCCGGTCGTCGACCTGGCCGAGGCGGATGCCGAGGAAGGGGACGGCGAGCGCCAGCAGGACCGCGGTCACCGCGAGCCCGTACGCGACGGGGTGCCGCATCACGCGTCGGGCCTGGCGGCTCCACGCGGTCTCGCGCCCGGGTGCGCGGACGGCGAAGAGCCGACCCCTCTCGATCCGGGGGCCGAGGACCACGAGCACCGCCGGGAGCACGACGATGGCCGCCGTGGCCGCGAGGCCGACGACGGCCGCGCCCGCGTAGGCGAAGGACCGGAGATAGACCTGCGGGAACACGAGGAGCGACAGGAGCGAGATCATCACGGTGCCGGCGCTGAAGGCGACGGTACGACCCGCGGTCTGCATCGAACGGCCGACGGCGACCCGAGTCGACACGCCGGTGAGGAGCTCCTCCCGGTAGCGAGACACGATGAAGAGCGCGTAGTCGACGGCGAGACCGAGGCCCAACGCGGTGGTGAGGTTCATCGAGAAGATCGACACCTCGGTCACCGCGGCGAGGGCCCGCAGGGCGACCAGCGTCCCGACGATCGCCAGGACGCCGACGACGAGCGGCAGCAACGCCGCCACCAGGCTCCCGAACACGAGCACGAGTGCCACCCCGACGATGGGGGTCGTGATGAGCTCGGAGCGCTGGAGGTCCTTCTGCGAGCGGTCGCTGACTTGGTGGTCGACGACGGCGGTGCCGGTCACGGACGTCCGCACGGACCCGGTGCTCGACGTGAAGAGCGGAGCGAGGCGACCCGCCGCGTGCACCCGCTGGTTCAGGGTTCCTCGCAGCGCCGCGATGACGAGCGCCGCACGCCCGTTGGTGCTCTTCAGCTGCGGCGGCTCGCCGAGCGTCCAGTACGAGCCGGCCTGGACGACCGCCGGCTGGTGGGCGAGCCGATCCGTCAGGGCCAGCCCGACCCGGGACACGGACGGGGTGTCGACCGAGTCGACCGCGCTGTCGAGCACCACGACGAAGTCGGGTTCGCCCGCGGTCGGGAAGCGCCGCACGAGCGCGTTGGCGGCGCGATACGACTCCGACCCCGGCGTGTCGAAGCCGCCCGCCGACAGCTTCGCCGCGACACCCGATCCGAGCGCGGCGGCGATCGCGACGAACAGCACGGCCGCGCCGATCACCCACCAGCGCCCGTGCACCACCCCGTGCGCCAGCCGTCGCACCCGCGGCCTCCCCCAGCCCCGTGAAGACGCCGTAGGCTAACGTCCTGCCTTCAGCGCAAGGCGGCCTGGTAGAGGGGGATGGGGATCTCTTCCCGGCGGGAACTTGCAGAGCTGCTCGGCGGCGTCGGCCTCTTTGCCCGCTGCACCCGTCGCGAGCGGGCGACGATCGCCCGGCACATGGAGACCGCGCACTTCGGTGCCGAGACGACGCTCATCGAGGAGGGGGAGGAAGGCGACGCCTTCTTCCTGATCCTCGAGGGCTCGGCGGTCGTGCTCCGCGGGACCCGAGAGGTTGCGGTCGTCCGCGCGGGCGCGTACTTCGGCGAGCTGGCCCTCCTCGACGGCGCCACCCGAAGCGCGACGGTTCGGACGACCGAGCCGGCGACGGTGGCGGTGTTGGGGGCGCGCATGTTCCGGAACCTGCTCCGCGAGTTCCCGGAGCTGACCCTCCAGCTTCTCGCCGGCGTGGCCGCCGAGCTGCGGCGGACCCGTGACGACCTCGACGGGGTCATCGTCCCCGGAGCGGCGTCGGGGTGAGCCTGGCGACGGACCGCGCCGCGTTGCCCCCCGACGAGCTCGGTGCGCTGCTCGAGGAGAGCGCGGTGTTCGCCGCCCTCGACGCCGACGCGCGCGCGTTTGTCGCCGCGCGTCTCGAGGCGCAGAACGCTCCGGGCGGAACGGTCCTCGTTCGCCAAGGTGACGCCGGGGACTGCATGTACCTCGTCGCCATCGGTCGGTTCCGCGTCACCATGACCCGGCCCGACGGGACCGAGGCCCTCGTCGCCGAGATCGGCCGGGGCGAGGTGGTCGGCGAGCTCGCGCTGATCACGACCGAGCCGCGCACCGCCACCGTCACCGCGGTCCGCGACGGTTGCGTGCTGCGCCTCTCCACCGACGCCTACGCGGAGCTCGTCCGGCGGCATCCCGACGCGCTCCGGAGCATGTCGACCGAGGTCGTTCGCCGCCTGGTTCGCTCGAGCCGGGGAGGGATCCGGACCAGCCCGGTGGTCACCATCGCGGTCGTGCCGCTCGCTGAAGACCCGGCCGTGGTCGAGTTCGCGGGTCGCCTCCACGCCTCCCTCGATCGAATCACGGGCCAGGCGGCGCGCCACGTGTGCCGCGCCAGCCACCCGATCGACGAGCTCGACCGGGCCGGCGCGGACCGTCTGGCCGCGTGGTTCGCCCAGCACGAAGCCGGCTTCGAGGTCGCGCTCTACGAGACCGACGTGGATCCGACGCCCTGGACCCGGGCCTGCCTCCGGCAGGCCGACCTGATCCTCGTCGTCGGGGGAGACGGCGTCTCGACCGAACCGCGCCCGGTCGAGGTCGCCATCGCCGATCGGCGGGCTGGTCTCAGCACCCGAACCGAGCTCGTCCTCGTCCATCGACCGAGCGTGGTCGAGGCACGGGGCACTCGACGCTGGCTCGAGGGCCGCACCGTCGACCGGCACCACCACGTGCGCAGCGACCGCGACGGAGACTACGACCGCGTCGCCCGGCTGCTCCTCGGCCGCGGCATCGGCGCGGTCTTCAGCGGGGGCGGCGCCCGGGGCCTCGCCGAGATCGGGGTCTACCGGGCCCTGCTCGAACGAGGGGTCCCGATCGACGCCACCGGCGGCACGAGCATCGGGTCGATCATCGCCGGTGGCGCGGCGCGCGGGCAGACGCCGGACCAGGTCGCGCTCACCTTGCGCAGGGCGGTCGTGGACTCGTCGCCGTTCGACGTCACCTTCCCCGTCGTGTCTCTTGCGGCCGGGGTGCGCGTGTCCCGCCACCTCCGCGACGCCGCCGAGGGCCTCCAGCTCGAGGACCTGTGGCGAAACTTCTTCTGCGTCTCCACGAACCTCAGCCGCGGTGACCTCGAGGTACACCGCACGGGGCCGGCGTGGTACGCGGTGCGGGCGAGCTTCTCGATCCCGGGCGTGTTCCCGCCCGTTCGGAGCCCGGACGGCGACCTCCTCGTCGACGGGGGGCTGGTCGACAACCTCCCGGTCGACGTCATGCGAACCGAGCACGCGGGCATCACGATCGTGTCGGTCGACGTCGGCCGCACCCGCGACCTCCGCGCGGGATCGCTCCCCGACACCGGCACGCTGTCGGGATGGAGGGTCCTGTTCGATCGCCTCGACCCGCGGACGCCGAGCCTCGACACCGCCACGATCGGTCAGATCATGATGCGGCTCACCGAGCTCGGGAACGCCGGCGGCGAGGATCGCGGTGACCTCTACATCCGGCCACCGGTCGACGCCTTCACCATCGGCGACTTCAAGGCGTTCGACCGGCTGGTCGAGATCGGCTACCAGGCCGGGATCGAGGCCGTCGACTCGTGGCTCGCGTCCGAGCCCTTGTCGCCCGCGTGAGATCGCGGCGAGCCTCATGAGCGGTCGCGACGACGTCATTGACGGGCACCGTCGGCGTCGCCGGTCGCGGCGCCATCCCGCCGGGGCCCTCGGGGGCGGGCGGTGAGCACCGAGACCGTCGCCGTGCTCTTCACCGACCTCGTCGGGTCGACCGAGCTGCTGACCCGGGTCGGGGAGGAGCACGCCGAGGAGCTCCGACGCGAGCACTTCCGCGTGCTGCGGACCGCCCTGGCCGAGCGTGACGGCCGCGAGGTGAAGAACCTCGGTGACGGGATCATGGCCGTCTTCGCCAACGCGTCGGCGGCCGTGGCCTGCGCGGTGCGGATGCAGCAGCGGATCGACGCCCGCAACCGCCGGATCAACGTCGAGCCGCTCGCCATCAAGATCGGGGTGGGCTCGGGCGAGTGCGACGTCGAGGACGGCGACTACTTCGGTCCGCCGGTCGTCGAAGCCGCCCGGCTGTGCGCGCAGGCCACCGGGGGGCAGATCCTCGCCACCGAGCTGGTCCGGGCCCTCGCGGGCACCCGGGGCGGGTACACGTTCGAGCCGCTGGGCCCGGTCGCGCTGAAGGGGTTCCCCGATCCGGTGCCGGTCGTCGCGGTGGCGTGGTCGCCGATTCCCCTCGACGCCGAGGGCAGCACGATCGTCCCGCTGCCGCTCCGGCTGGAGGCGGCGAGCGCCCGCAGCTTCATCGGCCGGACCCACGAGCGGGCCAGCCTCGCCGAGGCGCTGAAGCACGCCGACGCCTCCGCCCAGCGCCAGGTGGTGCTCATCTCCGGCGAGGCGGGGATCGGCAAGACCTACCTCGCGGCCGAGGTGGCCCGGGAGGCCTACGCCGGTGGGGCGGTCGTGCTCTACGGACGCTGCGACGAGGAGCTCGGCATCCCGTACCAGCCGTGGGCCGAGGCGCTCCGCCACCTCGTGCTCCACGCGTCCGACGAGCTCCTGGCCCAACACGTCACCGCTCGGGGTGGCGAGCTGGCCCGACTCGTGCCGGAGCTCACCAGCCGAGTCGACGCGCTGCCCGAGCCGCGGTCCGGCGATCCCGAGACCGAGCGCTACCTGCTCTTCGGCGCGGTGCTGGGACTCCTCGAGGCCGTCTCGACCGGCTCACCGATCGTCATCGTCCTCGACGACCTCCACTGGGCCGACAAGCCGACCCTCCTCCTGCTCCGGCACGTCGTCGCCACCCCCGGGACCCTCCGCGTGCTCATGATCGGCACGTACCGGGCGACCGACCTCGGCACCGGGCACCCGCTGACCGACGTGCTCGCGGCCCTCCACCGCGAGGACGGCATCGAGCGCGTCGAGCTGGCCGGGCTCGGCGATCGCGAGGTGGTCGACCTCGTCGAGACCGCGGTCGGGCACGACCTCGATCGGGGAGGAGTCGCGCTCGCCCACGCGCTGTACCGGGAGACCGACGGCAACCCCTTCTTCACCAACGAGATCCTCCGCCACCTCGTCGAGACCGGCGCGCTCGCCCAGGACGCCGACGGCGTCTCGGTCGCGGCCATCGACTTCAGCGGCGGTGGGTTGCCCTCCAGCGCCCGAGAGGTCATCGGTCGACGGGTGGCGCGCCTCGGCCAGGGGGCGGAGCAGGTGCTGCGCGCCGCCGCCGTCATGGGCCGCGACTTCGATCTCGCCCTCCTCGGCCAGGTGACCGACGTCGGCGAAGACGCGCTCCTCGACGTCATGGACGCGGCCTCGGCCAGCGCGCTCATCAACGAGGTCGCCGACGTGCCCGACCGCTTCACGTTCTCCCACGCCCTCGTCGAGCACACCCTCTACGAGGACCTGAGCGGCAGTCGTCGGGCCCGCCTACACCGACGGGTGGCCGAGGCACTGGAAGGCTCCTGCGGCGACGACCCCGGTGAGCGCGTGAGCGAGCTCGCCTACCACTGGGCCCGAGCCACGGCGCCGAAGGAGCCCGTGAAGGCGATCGAGTACGCGCGGCAGGCGGGCGACCGCGCTCTCGCGAGCCTGGCGCCCGACGACGCGCTGCGCTGGTACCGACAGGCGCTGGAGCTGCTCGACGAGCACGACCCGGACGACGTCCGCGCTCGCTGCGCGCTGCTCGTGCGCGTCGGGGACGCCGCCCGGCAAGCCGGCGACCCGTCCTACCGGGAGACGCTGCTGGACGCGGCCCGACAGGCGCAGGCCGCCGAGGCCATGGACCTGGTCGTCCAGGCCGCGCTCGCGAACAGCCGGGGCTTCTTCAGCGCCGTCGGCCACCCCGACGAGGAGCGGATCTCCGTGCTCGAGTCCGCCCTCGGGGCCATCGGCGAGCTGCGGTCGGCCGAGCAGGCTCGACTCCTGGCCCTCCTCGCGCAGGAGCTCGTGCCGACCGGGAACCTGGCCCGGCGGCGCCAGCTGAGCGACCACGCCGTCGAGATCGCACGCGAGGTCGGCGACGCCAAGACCCTGCTCGAGGTCCTGAACCTGCGCTTCAACGCCATCCTCGCCCCCGAGACGCTCGACGAGCGGCTGGCGGTCTCGGCCGAGGCGGTGCAGCTGGCCGAGGGGGCCGGCGACCCCGTCGCCCGCCACTTCGCGGAGACGTTCCGCGTCTTCGCGGCGCTCGACGCCGGCGACCGCGACGAGCTCGACCGCGCCGCCGCGACCGCGATCGAGCTGGCTGACGCGGTGGGGCAGCCCGTGCCCCGGTGGGTCGCGACCTGGGAGCGGGCGCTCCTCGCCTGGCTCGACGGGGACCTCGAGCGAACGGAGCAGCACGCCACCGACGCGCTGACGCTCGGCTTCGAATCCGGCCAACCGGACGCCGCCCTCGTCCCCGGGGTGATCCTCCTGACCCTGCGCTGGGCCCAGGGCCGAGCCGACGAGCTCGAGGGGGTCCTCCTGCAGTTCGTCGCCGACACGCCCGGGCTCACCGCGCTCAAGGCCGCCGTCGGTGTCCTCTACTCCGAGTACGACCGCCTCGACGAGGCCCGGGAGACCCTCGACGCGAAGGTCGCCGAGGGCTTCGAGAATCACCGCGACGACGCCTTCGGCCTCGCGGCCCTCGTCCTGTGGAGCTACGTGATCGCCGACGTCGGCCACGTCGTGGCCGCGAGGCTGCTCCTCCCGGACCTCCTGCCGCGCCGCGACCAGTTCGGCGGCGCCGCCGTCGTCGTCATGGGATCGGTCGCGACGGCCATCGGCGCCCTGCAGACCGTCCTCGGTGACTTCGCCGCCGCCGAGGACGCGCTGCAGCAAGGCATCGCCGCGTCCGAGCGCCTCCGCGCGCCGTACCTGCTCGCGCTGACCCAGTGCGCGTTCGCCCGGCTCTTGCTTCGCCGCGACGAGCGCGGTGACCGGGATCGTGCCCAGCGCGCGCTCGACGACGCCACCGAGCTGGCACATCGGTTCGGGTTCGAGGGCGTCAAACGACGCGTCCACCGACTGGCGCCGTCGGCCTCCCCGTCGACGGGGGACGCGACCGCGACCTGACGCAGGCCCGCCGTCCACGTCGGAGCCGTCGGCGGCATCGGCCCGAACGCCCTCGGGTCAGCCACCGCCGTCCCGCGCCCGGTCGGCGCCGGCAGCCCGGATCCTGACGCTCGGCTGACGGCTCGCCGGTTCCCGGGCGGTCGGAATCGGGTCACGGGGCGGCGGCGCGACGGTCACTCACCGTATCGCCGCGCGCGTGGGTTCCCCGTGAGTTCCCCGCGTCGTTTCCTGCCCGCCACCTCGGCGCCACCCGCCTGACCAAGGTTCGTCCCGTGCGCTACAGCGAGCATCCCCGGTCGTATCTCACGACGGCCGCGCTCGTGCTCGCCGCCATCGCCGTCTGCGCGCTCGTCCCGTCGCCGAAGGGAGGAGGGCCGAACGCCCGAGGCTCGGACCGAGCGGTCCGCGCCAGCCTCGCGACCAACCGAACCGCCCGGAGTCCGGTATCCGGGGATGCAGCGCCCGCCGCGCACCCGCCGACGACGAGCACCGACAGCGCTCGACGGGGCACCGACCGTGACAGCGACGGGCCAGCTGCCGCGCACCCGTCGTCGGCGAGCCCAGCCACCTCGGCGACGACGGCCCCCTCGCCGACCACGTCGCCGCCGACGACCCCCGGCGCGGCCAAGCCCGAGTCCCCGAGGGTCCAGGACCAGCCCGCGGCCGACCCGGACGCGCCGGCTCCCGACCACGACACGCCGGCTCCCGTCCCCGACACACCCGCCCCGGACCACGACGCCCCAGCTCCCGACCACGACACGCCGGCGCCGGCACCCAGTGCGCCGGTCTCGGTCCTCGATCCGCCCGGTGCCGATCCCGGCAGCCCGGACCCGGTGACGACGCCCCCGCCACCGACCGCGCCGACCACACCGACCACACGGACCGCACCGACCACCACCACCTCCACGACGACCACGACGACCACCACGACGACGACCCCAAGCACGCCGCCACCGTCGGTCGGTGCGGGCGGCTTCTACGTCGTGGGCCACCAAGTCGTCGCCCCCGACGGCAACGGGTACTACCCGGTGGGCGCCAACGTCGGCATCCCCGGCTACTTCGACTGGCGCGGGGTCGCCAACGGCCACGCCAGCGACGCGGTCGCCTGGGGATGGAACACCGTCCGGCTCACCATCCTCTGCACCGACGTGGTGGCCCCCCCGCCGTCCGACGGCGCTATCGCCAGCCTGGTCCAGGAGTACACGGCGAAGAAGATCGTCGTCGTGATCGGGTGCTGGGACATGACGATGAACAACCAGGGTGACGGGACCAGCCTCAGCGACCCGACCGTGCTGAAGCTGGACGCGTTCTGGACCCGGATGGCCCAGCAGTACAAGACCAACCCGTACGTCTGGTTCAACGCCGAGAATGAGCCCTACTGGACCGACAACGCCGGCTGGGTCGCCTTCCAGGACCACTTCCTCCACCTCGTCCGGGCCCAGGGGGCCGAGAACATCTTCGTGGCCGACGTGATGAACGCCGGGAACGACGCCGGCTGGGGCGGAGCGAGGTTCGTGTACGACCCGTCGATGGGCCCGGCCGTCAGCGCGGGTCAGTGCAACGTCCTCTTCTCGATGCACAACTACGGTGGCGTGGACGACACGATCACCTCGTCGGTGTACTGGCAGAACGTCGCGTCCGCGAACCTGCCGGAGATGGTGGGCGAGTTCGGCTACACGGTCGACGGGTCCTCGACGGCGGGCTCCTACCGGCAGAACCTCAACGGCGCCCTCAGCACCTTCAACCTCGCCCCCAACTTCGGGGTCGGGATGCTGTGGTGGCATGCCACCCACGGCGACAACTACTCGCTCAAGCAGAGCGGCAACGCCTTCTACGCCGACGGGGGTTCCTCCAGCAACCTCAGCCCGGCGGGGCAGCGCCTCTGGAACGTGGGCCACGCCAAGCCGAACCTCGGCCGCTTCACCGGCGACCTCCGCCAGAGCCACTGCGCCTCCGCAGGCTAGGGACCGCAGGCCCCGACCGCGGTCGCCACTCGTCTCGCCGGCGCGCCGGAGGCGCCGGGTCGACGCGGCGGCGGGTCGGCGAGCGGCTCGGCGCCGTCGCCACGGGTGGCCTCGATACCGTGGCTCGCGATCGAGGAGGCCGGATGGCGACCTACGTCGCGCTGCTGCGCGGCGTCAACGTCGGGGGTCGAGCGCAGGTCTCGATGCGGGACCTGCGAGACGCAGTCGGGGCCCTCGGATACGACGACGTGTCCACCTATATCCAGAGCGGCAACGTCATCTTCCGGAACGCGTCGCGGTCGGCGGCTCGGATCCGGGCCGAGCTCGAGCGGGCGATCGACGAGGAGTTCGGCCTGTCGGTGAGCGTGATCCTCCGGACGCCGACCGAGCTGGATCGGGTCGTGCGGCGAAACCCGTTCCTGTCACGGCGGGCCGACGTCGCGCAGCTCCACGTCGCCCTGCTGGGCAAGCGTCCGAGCCGCCCGGCGCTCGCGCGGCTCGAGCCGAAGCGGTCGCCACCCGACGAGTTCGTGGCCATCGACCGCGAGATCTACCTCCGGTGCCCAAACGGGATCGGCCGCAGCAAGCTCACGAACGACTACTTCGAGCGGCAGCTCGACACGCCGGTCACGATGCGGAACTGGCGGACGGTCACCGAGCTCCTGCGCCTCGCCCAGGCCCGACCGTGAGACCCCGAGGAGGTCGGAATGTCACGCCTGTGATTCGCACGCAGCGACGCGACCGGTCGCGCCCCCCGCGACGGCCCCGGACCGCCGAGGCCCGCGCGACGCGTGGCCGGGCTCGTCGCCGGTTACGTTGCGCCGAGACTCGGTGTGCTGAGGTGAGGCGATGAACGGCGTGCGACCGCATTCGGGAAACGGGGCTGGCCCCGCGATCGAGCTGGCCGGCCTCACGAAGCGGTTCCGCTCGAGCGTGCTGGCCGTCGACCACCTCGACCTGCGCGTGGACCACGGGCAGGTCTGGGGCCTCCTGGGGCCGAACGGCGCCGGCAAGACGACGACGCTGCGCATGCTGGTGGGCCTGGTGCGTCCGACCAGCGGGACGGCCAGCCTGCTCGGCACTGCGGTCGAGCCCGGCTCGGCGGTGCTGGCGCGCGTCGGCACCATGATCGAGCACTCCTCGTTCGTCCCCTTCCTGTCCGGGATGAAGAACCTCGAGCTGTACTGGGAGTCCCGCGGCGGCGCCTTCGCCGACGCCAACGTGGACGAGGCGCTCGAGATCGCGGGCCTCGGGAACGCGATCGACCGCAAGGTCAAGACCTACTCGCAGGGGATGGCGCAACGACTCGGCGTCGCCCGAGCGCTGCTGGGACGGCCCGACGTCCTGATCCTCGACGAGCCGACCACGGGACTCGACCCCGCCGAGATGCGGGAGATCCGGGCGCTGCTCCAGCGCCTGCGCGGCCAGGGTGTCACCGTCTTGCTCTCGAGCCACCTCCTCAACGAGGTCGAGCAGGTCTGCAGTCATGTCCTCGTCATGGACCGAGGCCGCCGCCTCCGCGCCGGCACCGTGGCCGAGCTGACCCAAGCCGGGGGATCGGCGTACGTCGAGGTCGACGACGTCGAGCGGGCCCGCCAGGTGCTCGTCGGGCACCGAGGCGTCAGCAGCGCGACCCCCGAAGGTGTGGGCCTGGCCGTGAGCCTCGACGGCGCCGGCCGCGCCGAGATCGTCGCCACGCTGGTGCGGGCCGGCGTCCGCGTCGAGACCGTCGCCTCGAGGCGGCGCCTGGAGGACGCCTTCCTGGGCCTCCTCGACGAGGAGGAGCGGTGATGCTCTCGGTCTTCCGCACCGACTGGGTCAAGCAGTGGCGTCGGCCGCTCACGTACGTCGCGCTGGCGCTCATCGTGATCATCCCGGTCATCTTCGCCATCGCGCTCAAGGCGAACCCCCCGGGGCGTCCCGAGGACACCCGTGACGTCGGCGACTCGTTCGGCTTCCTCGCGACCAAGAGCGGTCTCTACCTGGGGGTCTCGACCCTGCTGATGACCAGCCGCTTCCTCCTCGAGGTCGTGGTCGCGATCTTCGCGGGCACCGCGATCGCGTCCGAAGCGAACTGGGGGAATCTGCGAGCCCTCCTCGTGCGACCCATCCCGCGCGGGCGGCTCCTGGCGGCCAAGCTGACCACGGCCACGCTCCTGGGGCTCATCGCCGCCGCGCTCGTCCTGGCCGTCGGCGTCATCGCCGGCGTGATCGCCTTCGGCTGGCACCCGCTCGTGGTCAACGGCATGCACCAGTCTCCCGATCAGATCCTCGGGAACCTCGCCCTCGCCACGCTCTACGTGTTCTGGAGCCTCTCGAGCGTGATCGCGCTCGGGTTCATGGTCTCTACCCTGACCGATTCGGCCGCCGGCGCGGTCTTCGCCGCGCTCGGCCTCTACGTCGTCTCCCAGATCCTCGACCAGATCACGTCGATCGGCACGATCCGCTACGCCTTCCCCACGCACTACCTCGACGCCTGGCAGCACCTGTTCACCGGGAGCGGCCCGACTGCGGACATGCTCCGCGGCACGCTGCTCCAGGTCGGCTACGTCCTCGCCTTCCTCGGCTTCGCCTGGTGGTGGTTCCGCCGCAAGGACATCCTGTCCTGACCCGCGCGCCCGCGACGGTCGCCGGAGCCGGGCGGCGAGGGGCTGGTCCGCTTCGCCCGGACTGGCCAACATGAGGGGACAGATGTCGGACACGAGCGCTGGGGCCGACCCCGGGTCGGTCCGGGCCAGCCCCGAACGGGTGCCACCGTCCCGGCGAGCGGGTTCGGGCCCGGCGGTGGCCGCCCGGTACGGCGACCTGGCGCGGGCGCGAGCGGCGATCGGCGCCCTCGAGCGCGCCGGCGTGGACGGCAACGACATCGAGCTGCTCGGGCGGCCGGCCGACGCCGCCCGGGTGCCTCACGACCCGAAGCTGGCCGACCGTCGCGTCGTCTTCTACCTGCTGCCGCGCCTGGCCCGCGGGCTCGCCCTCGGGCTGGCGGTCGGCGTGGCGGTGGGCTTGCTCATCGCCGGGGTCGCGTTCGCGACCGGCCTCCTCAGCTGGTCGGTCGGCCGGTTCGGCGTCTGCGTCCTGGTCGGTCTGTTCCCCGGGGCGACCCTCGGCGTGCTGCTGTCCTTCGAGCGGTCGGTCAGCCTCGCCGACGACTGGGCGCTGACCTTCGAGGACGCGCCCGCGGGTCCGGTGTGGGTCGGCGTCTACACCGGCGACAGTGAGGCGTGCGCCCGAGTCCGGCGGGTCCTGCAGCACGACGAGCCGCTCGAGCTCCGGTAGCGGCTCTCCACACCCGGTTGCCTAGGGGAGGTCACCATGCGTCACTTGTCGTTCCGGCCCGCGCTCACGCTGCGGGGGCGCACCTTCAAGGGGCTCCGCGGCTGGGCCGGCAAGCCGCTCCACCCACCCCTCACCGACGTGCCGGTCGGCGCCTACATGCTCGTCGCCGCCTTCGACGTCATCTCGGTCGCGGGCCAGAGCGAGGCCTGGGGACGCGACTTCTACCGCGCTGGGACCTTTACGCTCGTCGGTGGCGCCGCGGTCTCGCTGTTCACCGCGCTGACCGGCTTCTGGGACTGGCTCCGCTCGTCGGAGGCCGGGACGCAGGCCCGCCGCACCGCGAACGCCCACGCCCTGACCATGATCACCGTCACCGTGCTCGTGCTGGCCGACATCGGGACGCGCATCCTCCTCTATCCCGGTAATCGGTACACGCCCGCGCTGCCGTTCGTCCTGAGCCTCGCCGCGGCGGGGCTCACCGTCCTCGGCGGCACGATCGGCGGCTCGCTGGCCTACGACTACGGGTTCAACGTCGAGACCGCCGGCGACAGCCCGGTCTGGCACCGGTCGGAGCGAGACGTGCTGCCCGGCCATCGCGACGCGCCGCCGTCCGGCGACGGAGAGGTCTCGGCGTCGTCGACCACCAGCGGCGGCTAAGCCCGACCGACGCCGCCCGCCACCCCGACCCGGCGCGGCGCCGGCGCCGAGCACCAGCCGGGCGGCGCGGCCCCCGGTACCGTCGGCGCCCGCGGCGAGCGGGAGGGTCAGCATGGGACAGTTGGACGATCGCGTCGCGGTCATCACCGGCGCCGGGGATGGCATCGGCAAGGGGATGGCACGACGGTTCGCGGCGGAGGGCGCCAAGGTCCTCGTCGCCGAGCTCAACGACGAGACCGGCGCCGAGGTCGCGGCGCAGCTCGGTCGTGACTTCGGCGCCGAGGCCCAGTTCGTCCACACCGACGTGGGCGAGAAGGCCGACAACCTGGCGATGATCGCGGCCGCGGTCGACCGGTGGGGGACCATCGACATCCTCGTCAACAACGCCTACGGCGGCGGTCGCCTCGGCCGCGTCGAACACAAGACCGACGACCTCATGGCGCACGGGATGCGGGTGGCCTTCCTCGGGCCGTTCTGGGCCATGCAGGCGGCGTTCCCGGTCATGAAGGCGAACGGCTACGGACGGATCGTCAACGTCTGCTCGCTGAACGGCGTGAACGCGCACGTGGGGACGGTCGAGTACAACACGGCCAAGGAGGCGCTGCGGACCCTCACCCGGACCGCGGCTCGAGAGTGGGCGACGACCGGCGTCGTCGCCAACGTGATCTGCCCGGGTGCCCTCACCGCCGCCGCCCGAGCCGTCTTCGAGCGGAACCCCGAGCTGCGTGTCTCGGCCGAGACCGCCCATCCGATGGGCCGCCTCGGCGACCCCGAGCTGGACATCGCGCCGGTCGCGCTCTTCCTCGCCAGCGAGGACTGCCGCTACGTCACCGGCAATACCCTGTTCGTCGACGGGGGTACGCACATCAATGGCGCCGCGTGGGCGCCGGACCTGCCCGACGACTGACACCGACCGTCGCGAGGCCGCCGCCCACGCGAGTGGGCGGGAAGAGCCGGGGGCTCTACCTTGAGCGCATGACCGAGAGCCAGCGGGTCGAGCAGGTGTGGGAGACGCCGCCGCTCGACGAGATCCCGAAGCTGAGCCGGGCCCACGTGGAGGCGATGGAGGCCACCGACGACCCCGCGGTGTGGGACCAGGCGGGGATGCACCACGTGCTGCTCCGCACGATCGGCCGGCGATCGGGCCAGGAGCACAAGGTGGCCCTGCCGACCTGGTTCGACCCCGAGGGCCGCCGCGTAGTGGTGGCGTCGTTCGCGGGGGCGGCGCGGCACCCGGCCTGGTACTTGAACCTCAGCGACCGGGTCGCGAACCCCGAGGTGCGGTGCCGGGTCGAGGGCGGCGAGTACTGGAGCGAGCCCGAGATCCTCGACGGCGACGAGTACGACCGGGTCTGGGCGCTGCTCGTCGCCGACCGCGCCTGGTACGCCGACTACCAGCAGCGGACCGACCGTCGGATCCCGCTGGTTCGGCTGCCCGAGACCCGGCCGGCCTGACCCCCGGACCAGGGGGCCGGACCTTGAGCGGGGACCGCGCCCTCCCGGCCGACGCGCCCGCTCAGGCGATCGGGACCTCGACCGCCTCGATCCCCGTGATCCACGGCCGACCGGCTTCCTTCACGGCGGACCACTTCTCGAGCCCGGCGCCGGTCTGAGCGAGCTCGGCCGCCGTCGGGCCGATGCGCGCCGCGACCGGCGCCAGCGCCGCGACGTCGAAGTGGTAGATGCCCGCCGCGTTGCCGCCGAGGATCGCGCCCGTCTCGTCGGCCGGGATGTCCCAGAAGGCGTCGCGCAGCCACTCCTTCGTGTGCGGCCACGTGCCCTCGGGGTGCGGGAAGTCATTGCCCCACATGAGGTTGCCCACCCCGATCTCGTACCGTCGGGCCAGCTCGCGTCGACGGGTGTTCGACGCGCCGATCGCGCAGTTGCGGTCGAAGTAGGCGCTCGGGCGGATCGCCAGCCGCGCCGTGAGCCCCTCACCGAGCTTCTTGGCCCCGTGCTCGCGGTCGAACACGATGTCGGAGGTCCACAGCAGGTCCGGCGCCCAGAAGGCCCCGCACTCGGTCACGACGAACCGCAGGTCCGGGAACTGCTCGAACTTCCCCGACCAGAGCAGGAACCACAGCGGCCGGATCGACCACCAGCGGACCTCGGCGACGTAGATGCCGACGTGCTCGCCGTAGGACTCGGTGTCGGCCGACCCCGAGTGCACGTGGACGGGCAGGCCGAGGTCCTGGCACGTCGCCCACACCGCGTCGTACCGCGCGTCGTGGTACGGCGGGTAGGGCTGCCACCGCGAGGGGATGAGGATCCCGCCACGCAGCCCCGACTCGGCGGCGCGGACGATCTCGGCGACGGCGTCGTCGACGTCGGCGAGGATCGGGACGATGGCGACGCCGGCTCGCCGGGCGGGGCTCGCCGCGCACAGCCCGGCGAGCCACCGGTTGTGCGCGCGTGCGCCCGCCATCAGCAGCTCCGGGTCGCAGTCCCCGCGGGCCCCGAGCCCGGCCCCGAACGGCGCCGAGGCGCCCGAGGTCACCGCGTCGGCGTCGGGGAAGATCACCTCGCCGGCGACGCCGTCGGCGTCCAGCTCCTTGTCCCGGCGGGCCGCGTCCCAGCCGCCCCGCAGGCCCTCTTCGTTCTCGCGCTCCCACGCCTCGGCGAACTCCTCGTTCCGCAGCCCGCGCGCCCTCGTCTCCTGGTCGACGACCGCTCGGGCCGCCTGCTCCTCGTCGAACGCCTCGCGGTACCTCGGGTCGAGCCACTCGCGGTACTCGGCGTTCGGGAGCCCGGCGTGACAGTCGGCCGAGACCACCAGGTAGCGCTCCATGCGTCCCTCCTCTCCGGTCAGCCCGCGACGGCGCGCACGTAGGTCGGGTTCTCGCGCTTCAGCATCGAATCGGCGCGGGCGCGGATCTGCTCGTCGGACCGCTCGCTCGGCGGCAGGATCCAGAAGTCCCCAGCCCGGATGGCGTCGACGACGCGCCCGGCGACCTCCTCGACCGGCGTGTACTGCACCTCAACGCCGGCGTCGCGCATGAGCGCCTCGTACTGCTCGAGGGTGACGGGCGGCGCGTCGCGCGGCCGCGCCCGGGCGAACTCGGGCGGGCGGTGACGCCACGCCTCGAACAAGCCGGTCCGGAGCATGTGCGGGCCCGGGAACAGCACCGACGCTCCGACCGCGGCGCGGGCGTCGCGGAGCTGACCGTCGAGCACCTCGGTGAGCGTGACGACCGCGGCCTTCGTCACCGAGTACTCCGGCGTGCCGAGGAGCGGGGCGATGCCGCCGTTCCCGGACGAGGTGTTCACGACGTGCCCGGGGTCGCCCCGCTCGAGCATGAGGGGCACGAACGCGTTGATGCCGTGGATC
>DASZJD010000100.1 GCA_035948415.1 Acidimicrobiia bacterium
GTCGGCCCTCGTCGAGCGGCTGCTGCCGTCGGCCTGGCTCCCGACCTGGTACCGGATCCGCCCCTACGGGCTGCTCATCCTCCTCGTGCTCGTGTTCTTCACCGGTGTGGTCGGCACCGTCGTGCAGCCGTTCTTCGACGCGCTCCGCAACTTCGTCGTCTCGTGAGCCGGCCCGGGCACCTGGCCCGGCGCTTCGTCGGGGCGCTCCGACCGGGCGGGCCGCGCCCGGGTGACGTCGCGTGGGTCGGCGGCGTCCTCGAGGACGAGGAGCGGACGCTGTGGTCCCGGATGGCGAGCCACGACCGTCGCCACTCGGTGCTCGTGGCCCGGCGCGTCGAGCGGGCCCTGGCCGGGACCGACGCCGCCGGCGACCCGCGGTGGCTGGCGGCCGCGCTCCTCCACGACGTCGGGAAGCTCGACGCCGGGCTCGGCGTCCTCGGCCGGGTCGGCGCCACGCTCGCGGGCGGGGCCGCCGGGCACGAGTGGGCGGAGACGTGGTCGACGCGGCGCGGGATCACCCGACGCGTCGGCCTCTACCTCCGCCACGGCGAGCTCGGCGCCACCCGGATCCGGGTGGCCGGAGGCCGGGAGGAGGCGGCCCGCTGGGCCGCGGCCCACCACACCCCGGCGGCGTGGTCCGAGACCGGGATCCCGCCCGAGGTCGTCGACGCCCTCGTCGCCGCCGACGACGACTGACCCGCTTCAGGAGCGGGGGAGCAGCCCCGCCGCCTGTCGGGCCCGGGCCAGCACCTTGCCGGCGATCGACTCCGCCTTCGCGGCGCCGGTGGCGAGGGCGGCGTCGACGCCCGCCGGGTCCTCGGCCAGGGCGACGTACCGGGCCTGCAGCGGGGCGAGAAACTCGACCACCGCGTCGGCGACCGCGCGCTTCAGCGCCCCGTAGCCCTGCCCGGCGAACTCGGCCTCGACGACGGGCACCGGGCGCTCGGTCGTGGCGGCGAGGATGTCGAGCAGGTTGGCGACGCCCGGCTTCTCGACCGGGTCGTAGGACACCTCGGTCCCCGAGTCGGTGACGGCGGCCCGCACCCGCTTCCGGATCAGCTCCGGCGGGTCGAGGAGGGCGATGCTGCCCTGCGGCGACTCCGACGACTTCGACATCTTCGCCGTGGGCTGCTGCAGGTCCATGATGCGCGCCGCCACCGGCGGGATCGCCGGCTCGGGGACGACGAACGTCGTCCCGTAGCGGTGGTTGAACCGCAGCGCGACGTCTCGGGCCAGCTCGAGGTGCTGGCGCTGGTCGTCGCCGACGGGGACCCGCTCGGCGTCGTAGAGGAGGATGTCGGCGGCCATGAGGACCGGGTAGTCGAAGAGGCCGACGCTCACGAACTCGTGGGCCGCCGACCGGTCCTTGAACTGGATCATCCGGCGCAGCTCGCCGAAGCTGGCCACGCAGTTCAGGATCCACGTGAGCTCGGCGTGCGCGGGCACGTGGCTCTGCACGAACAGGGTGCTGCGCTCCGGGTCGATGCCGGCGGCGAGCAGGAGCGCGGCGGTGCGCCGCGTCCGCTCGGCGAGCTCGGCGGGCTCGTACGGCAGCGTCATGGCGTGGAGGTCCACGACGCAGTAGAGCGCGTCGTCGGCGTCCTGGGCCGCGACCCAGTGCCGCACCGCGCCGAGGTAGTTGCCGAGGTGCATCTCGCCGCTCGGCTGGATGCCCGAGAACACCCGTGCCATCGCCCGGCCACGCTAGTGGCGCGCCGTCCCGACGGCGGGCAGGTATGTTGCCCGTGATGGGCTACGAGGTCCGCACCGCGGTGTACGAGGGCCCCTTCGACCTCCTGCTCCACCTCATCCTGCGCCAGGAGGTCGACCTCTTCGAGGTGTCGCTGGCGACGATCGTCGACGAGTACCTCGCCGAGCTGGACCGGATGGAGTCGCTCGACCTCGAGCTCGCCACCGAGTTCCTCCTCATCGCGGCCACGCTCGTCGAGCTGAAGGCGCGGCGGCTCCTGCCCGCCCCGACCGACCTCGAGCTCGACGAGGAGCTCCTGCGGTTCGAGGAGCGGGACCTGCTGCTGGCCCGGCTCCTCGACTGCAAGACGTTCAAGGACGCCGCCGGCGCGCTGGCGGCGCTCATGCGCGCCGCCGACCGCAGCGTGCCCCGCGTCGCCGGGCCCGAGGAGCCGTTCCGGTCGCTCGTCCCCGACCCGCTCGAGCGGGTGCGGCCGGCCCGCCTCCGCGACGCGGCCCGGCGGGTGCTGGCGCCCCGCCCGACCCCGCACATCGAGGCCGACCACATCGCGCCGATCCGGGCCAGCGTCGCCGACGCCATCGCGGTGGTCCTCGCCGCCCTGCCCGAGGGCCGCCCGGTCTCGTTCCGCGAGCTGACCGGCGACGCCACCGAGCGGCTCGACGTCATCGTCCGGTTCCTGGCCGTCCTCGAGCTCTTCAAGCAGGGGGTGGTCGACCTCGACCAGCCGACCACGTTCGGCGAGCTGTCGGTGCGCCGCCTCCGGACCGGCGAGGCGCTCGACGCCGCCAGCATCGCCGACTGGGACCAGCCCGCCGAGGCCGCCGCCCCCGGCGCCGAGCGCTCATGAGCGACGCCGACGGCCTCGCCCCCGAGGTCGCGGCCGAAGCCCGTCGCGCCATCGAGGCCGTGGTCGTGGCCGCCACGGAGCCGGTCGAGGCCCGCTTCCTCGCCGAGCTCGTCGAGCTGCCGGTGGAGACGGTCGTGGCCCTCTGTGCGTCGCTCGCCGACGAGTACGAGGAGGAGGGGCACGGCTTCGTGCTGGCCCGGGTCGCGGGCGGCTACCGGCTGCAGACCCACCCCGACCTCGCCTCGTACGTGGAGCGCTTCGTGCTCGAGGGCCAGCACGTCCGCCTCTCCGGGCCCGCCCTCGAGACGCTGGCCATCGTCGCCTACAAGCAGCCGGTCTCGCGGGCGCAGGTGTCGGCGATCCGCGGCGTCGACGTCGAGACCACCCTGCAGACGCTCGTGCAGCGCGGGTACGTGGCCGAGGTCGGCCGCGACCCCGGACCCGGGCTCGCGGTCCTGTACGGCACCACCACCGCCTTCCTCGAGCGGCTCGGCCTCCACGCGCTCGAGGACCTCCCGCCCCTCGGCGACTTCGTGCCCGACGCGGGGACCGTGGCCGCGCTCGAGCAGGGGCTGCGCCTCTCGGGCGACCCCACCGCCGGGGAGGCCGCCGAGCCCGTCGACGGCTGAGCGGTGGCCGACGCCGAGCGGGTCCAGAAGGTGCTCGCGCGCGCCGGGTATGGCTCTCGTCGCGTCGCCGAGGAGCTCGTGCGGGCCGGGCGCGTCACCGTCGACGGTCAGACCGCCCGGCTCGGCGACCGCGTCGACCCGGCGTCGGCCCGGGTCAGCGTGGACGGGGTGCCGGTGCCGACCGCGCCCGACCTCGTCTACTACCTGCTCCACAAGCCGGCCCGGGTCGTCACCACCGCCCACGACCCCGAGGGCCGCCGCACCGTGCTCGACCTGGTGCCGGCCGAGCCGCGCGTGTTCCCGGTCGGGCGCCTCGACTACGACACCGCCGGGCTGCTGCTCCTCACGAACGACGGGGACCTGGCCCAGCTGCTCGCGCACCCGCGACACGGGGTGGCGAAGACCTACCTCGCCGAGGTGGCGGGCGCCCCGACTCGCGGCGAGCTGCGGCGGCTGCGGGAGGGCGTCGACCTCGAGGACGGCCCGACCGCGCCGGCCCGGGCGCGCGTCGTCGGCGCCGCCGGCCCGAGCGCCGCGGTCGAGCTGACGATCCACGAGGGCCGCAACCGGCAGGTGCGGCGGATGCTCGAGGCGCTCGGCCACCCGGTCACGCGGCTCGTGCGCACTCGCATCGGGCCGATCCGCGACGAGCGCCTGCCGGCGGGGGCGTGGCGACACCTGACGCCGGCCGAGGTCCGCGCGCTCTACGAGGCGGCGGTGGGCAGCGAATGACCGGCCGGGTGCGCGCGGCTGCCCGCTAACCTGCCGGCACGTGAGGCTGCAGGCGCTGCGCGGCGCGACGACATGCGACGCGAACACGAAGGCGGAGATCACCGCCAAGACCCAGCAGCTGGTCCGCGAGCTCCTGACCCGCAACGAGCTGGCCCACGACGACCTCGTCAGCATCATCTTCACGGCCACCGAGGACCTGACCGCCGAGTTCCCGGCCACCGCGGCCCGCGGGCTCGGGCTCGGCGACATCCCCCTCCTCTGCGCGCGGGAGCTCACGATCGACGGCAAGCTGCCCCGGGTGGTGCGGGTGCTCGTCCACTGCTACACGAGCCGGCCTCGCGACCAGCTCCACCACGTCTACCTCGGTGCGGCCCGCGCGCTCCGCGACGACCTGCCCGAGTGAAACGCGTCGGGATCGTCGGAACCGGCCTCGTCGGCGCGTCGGTGGGGCTGGCGCTGCGCCGCGACCAGATCGCGGTCCGCGGGTACGACGCCGACCCGGCGCGAGCGGCCGCGGCGCGCGACCTCGGCGCGCTCGACGAGGTCGGGCCGGACCTCGCCGCCGTCGCCGAGGACGCCGACCTCGTCGTCGTCGCGGTCCCGGTCGGGGCCATCGCCGACCTCGCCGTGGCCGCGCTCGACGCCGGCGCGGCCGCGGTCACCGACGTCGGCTCGGTGAAGGCACCGATCGTCGCCGCGGTCGAGGCCGACCGCCCCGCACGCGCGGCCCGCTTCGTGGGCGGGCACCCGATGGCCGGGTCGGAGCAGGACGGGCTCGAGGGTGCCGACCCCGACCTCTTCGTCGGCGCCCCGTGGGTGCTCACGCCCACCGAGCGCACCGACCCGGCCGCGTTCACGAGCGTGCGCCGGCTCATCGTCGGGCTCGGGGCCGAGGTGATCGCGGTCACGCCGGACGACCACGACCGGCTCGTGGCCATGGTGAGCCACGTGCCGCAGCTGGCGGCGACCACGCTCATGGACGTCGCCGCGACCGGCGGCGGCGAGCACGCCACGCTGCTGCGCCTCGCCGCCGGCGGCTTCCGCGACATGACGCGCATCGCCGCCGGTGATCCCGGCATCTGGCCCGACATCTGCGTCGCCAACCGGGAGGAGATCGTGGCCGCCCTCGACGGCTACCTCGAGGCGCTCCGGGAGGTGCGCGCGCTCGTGGACCGCCGGGACCGCGACGGCCTCCTCGACCTGCTCGAGCGGGCCCGGGCGGCGCGCCGCCGGCTCCCCGTCGGCGGGGTGCCCGGCGAGCCGCTCGTCGAGCTGCGGGTCCCGGTGCCGGACCGGCCGGCGGTGCTCGCCGAGGTGACGACGCTGGCGGGCACGATGGGCATCAACATCTCCGACATCGACATCGCCCACTCGGTCGAGGGCGGCGGGGGCGTCCTCGTGCTGCTGCTGCCGGCGCGCCACGTCGACGCCTTCGAGGCCGCGCTCACCGCGCGCGGCTACCACCACGCCCGGCGGCTCCTGCCGTGACCGCCGAGCTGCACCTCGAGGGGCCGGCGCCGCTCCGCGGCCGGCTGCGGGTGCCGGGCGACAAGGGGATCTCGCACCGGGCGCTGCTCTTCGCCGCGCTCGCCGACGGGCGGAGCCGCGTCGCCGGCCTGGCCGACGGCGACGACGTGGCCCGAACCCGGGCCGCGCTGGCGGCCCTCGGGGTCCGCCTCGGCGGCGAGGGGCCGAGCGTCACGGTCGACGGCGCCGGCGTCGACGCGCTGCGCGAGCCCGCGGTCGTGCTCGACTGCGCCAACTCCGGCACCACGATGCGCATGGCCGCCGGCCTGCTCGCCGGCCGTCCGTTCCACGCCGTGCTCACCGGGGACGAGAGCCTCCTCCGCCGGCCGATGGGCCGGGTCGTGGAGCCGCTGCGGGCGATGGGCGCCCGGGTCGACGGCCGCGCCGACGGCGAGTACGGCCCGCTGGCGATCCGCGGCGGGCCGCTCGTCGGTCGCCGTCACGTCGTGCCGGTCGCCAGCGCGCAGGTGAAGACGGCGCTGCTCCTCGCCGGCCTCCAGGCCGCGGGGACGACCGAGGTGGTCGAGCCGGCGCTGAGCCGCGACCACAGCGAGCGGATGCTCGCCGCCCTCGGCGCGCCGGTGGCGCGGACCGGGCCGGCGTCGGTGCGGGTCGAGGCGGGGGCGCCCCGCGCCTTCGAGCTCGAGGTGCCGGGCGACCCGTCCTCGGCGGCGTTCTTCGTCGTGGCGGCGGCGGTGACGCCGGGCTCCGAGCTGGTGCTCGAGGGCGTGGCGCTGAACCCGACCCGGCTCGGCTTCGTCGAGGTGCTGGCCCGCATGGGCGCGCCGGTGGAGGTGCGGGTGCTCGAGGAGCGGCTCGGGGAGCCCGTCGGCGAGCTCTCGGTGCGGTCGGCGCCGCTCGTCGGCACCGTCGTCGCCGGCGACGAGGTTCCGCGCCTCGTCGACGAGGTGCCGGCGCTCGCAGTCGCGGCCGCGTTCGCCGACGGCGTCACCGAGTTCCGCGACGTCGCCGAGCTGCGCGTGAAGGAGAGCGACCGCGTCGCCGCGCTCGAGCAGGAGCTGGGCCAGCTGGGCGTCGGGGTCGAGACGGGACCGGACCGGCTCGTGGTGCGCGGCGGCGCGCCGGGACCGGCCACGCTGAAGAGCCACGGCGACCACCGCGTCGCCATGGCCGCCGCCGTGGCCGCCAACGCCGTGGCCGGCGCGTCGACCGTGCGAGGCTGGGCGGCGGTGGCCGCCTCGTATCCCCGGTTCGCCGAGGACCTCGCCGCCCTGACCGGGCGCGGCCGGTGACGGCGGTCGTCGCCGTCGACGGCCCCTCCGGCGCGGGCAAGTCGACGGTGGCCCGCGGCGTGGCCGCCGAGCTGGGCTTCGACGTCCTCGACACCGGTGCCATGTACCGGGCCGTGACCGTCGCCGTCCTCGAGGCCGGGGTCGACCCCGACGACGCCGCCGCCTGCGCGGCGGTGGCCCGCCGGGCCGAGATCGACCAGCGCGGGGTGACGACGCGGCTCGACGGGCGGGACGTCAGCGCCGAGATCCGCACCCCGGCCGTGACCGCGGTCGTGTCGACGGTGTCGGCCCACCCGGCCGTGCGCGCCGTGCTCGTCGAGCGGCAGCGGGCGTGGGCCGCGGCCCGGGACGCCGGTGTCGTCGAGGGGCGCGACATCGGCACGGTCGTGTTCCCCGACGCGGTGCTGAAGGTGTTCCTCACCGCCAGCGAGGCCGAGCGGGCCCGGCGCCGCCACGACGAGGCCGGCCCGGACGAGGGGTCCAACGTCGACGCGGTGCGCGCCGCCCTCGACCGGCGCGACCGGCTCGACCGCACCCGACCCACGTCGCCGCTGCGCGCGGCGCCCGACGCGCTGCGCATCGACACCACCGCCCGCGCCGTCGACGACGTCGTGCACGAGGTCGTGGCGGCGTTCCGGGCCCGGACCGGCGCGCCCCGATGAGCTTCTGGCGCGTCGTCCGCACGGTGGTGCTGGCGCTCTGCGCGGTGCTGTTCCGGGTCCGGGTCGTGGGCCGGGAGCGGGTCCCGCGCGGCGGCGCCTACATCCTGGCCCCGTCGCACCGCTCGATCCTCGACGTCCCCTTCGCCACCTTCGCCACCCGCCGGCGCGTCGCCTTCCTCGCCAAGCAGGAGCTGTTCCAGTCTCGCCTCGGGGCGCTGCTCTTCCCGCCGCTCGGCGGCATCCCGGTCGAGCGCGGCAGCACCGACCGGGCCGCGCTCCGCGCCGCCGACGAGGTGCTCGTCGACGGGGAGCCGCTGGCGGTCTTCCCGGAGGGGACGCGCCGACGGGGCCCCGTCCTCGGCGACCTCTTCCACGGCGCCGCCTACCTGGCCCTGCGCCGGCGAGTGCCGATCGTGCCGGTCGGGATCGGCGGCAGCGAGGAGATTCTCCCGAGCGGCCACGTCGTGCCCCGACCCCACCGGGTCGTGATCGTGATCGGCGACCCGGTCGTGCCGCCGCCCGAGGCCAGCGCCCGGCGCCGCTCCGACGTCCTCGCGCTCACGGCGACGCTCCGCGACCGCCTCCAGGACGCCTTCGACGACGCCCGCCGGCGGGCGGGGACGGCGGCCCCGCTACCGGGCCAGGTCCGCGAGCGCGCTTGACGCGTCGGCGACCCGGTCCTCGGCCAGGGGGCCGCCCCGACCGGCCGCGTCCTCGGGGGACCCGGCGAACGCCAGCGCCCCGATGGCGTCGAGCGCCGGCAGCAGGTCGCGCAGCTCGCGGGGCGGGGGGAAGTACTCGCCCTCCTCGGTCACGAACACCGGCGTCACGCCCCGCTCGGGAGCGAGGGTGTCGACGACGGCGCGCACGAGGTCCTCGGGGGCGCTGGCCCCGGCGGTGACGCCCACCACCCGGGCGCCCTGGAGGCGCGCCAGGTCGAGCTCCTCGGGGCCGTCGACGCGCAGCACCACCGGGCAGCCGGCGTCGGCGGCCACCTTCGTGAGCGCGACGGTGTTCGAGGAGTTGGCGCTGCCGATGACGACGACCGCGTCCGACCGGGACGCCACGACCCGCAGGGCGGCCTGGCGGTTCGTCGTCGCGAAGCACAGGTCGTCGCGCGTCGCGGTCCAGAGGCTCGGGAACCGGGCCCGGGCCCGCTCCATGACGCCCTCCCAGTCGTGGAGGGCGAGCGTGGTCTGGGCCAGGAGCGCGACCCGGTCGCCGTCGGCCACGTCGGCGAGGGCGGGCGCCACGTCGTCGTCGCCCTCGACGAGGCGCATCGCCGCCGGCGCCACCGCCAGCGTCCCGACGGCCTCGTCGTGGCCGGCGTGGCCGACGTACAGCACGGTGTAGCCCTTCGCGGCGCGCACCTTGGCCTCGTGGTGCACCTTCGTCACCAGCGGGCACACCGCGTTCACGACGAACCGGTCGCGCTGGCGGGCCGCCGCCACCACGTCGGGCGCGGAGCCGTGCGCTGACAGCATGAGCGGCGCCCGCGCCGGCACCGCGTCGACGTCGTCGACGAACACCACGCCGAGGCGCTCGAACCGGTCGACGACGAGCCGGTTGTGGACGATCTCGTGGTAGCAGTAGACGGGCGGCTCGAAGATCCGGACCATCCAGGCCAGGGCCTTGATCGCCATCTCGACGCCGGCGCAGAACCCGCGCGGCTCGGCCAGGAGCACTTCCTCGACCACGGCCCGAGGGTACCGTCGACCCCCGCCGCCCCTACACTCGCGTCATGACCGCCGCGCGGGTGGTGGCGGTCGCGCCCGGCTCGCCTGCCGCCGCCGCCGGGGTCGCCCCCGGCGACGAGCTCCTCGCGCTGAACGGCGAGTCGGTCCGCGACGTCATCCGGTACCAGCTCCAAGCCGACGAGCCCGTCCTCGAGCTCGAGCTGCGCGCCGGCGGTCTCGAGCGCACCCTCGTGGTCGAGAAGGAGGCGGGCGCCCCGCTCGGCCTCGAGCTGGCGTCGGCCGTCTTCGACCGGGTCCGCACCTGCGACAACCACTGCCCCTTCTGCTTCATCTTCCAGCTCCCGGAGGGCATGCGCCGCAGCCTGTACCAGCGCGACGACGACTACCGCCTCTCCTTCCTCTACGGGAACTTCACGACGCTGACGCGCTTCACCGAGGCCGACCTCGAGCGGGTCGTCACCGAGGGCCTCGGCCCGCTCTACGTGAGCATCCACGCCACCGACCCGGCGCTGCGGGCCCGGCTGCTCCGCAACCGGCGCGGCGCCACGAGCCTGCGCTGGCTCGCCGCCCTCCTCGACGCCGGCGTGACGGTGCACGGCCAGATCGTGGTGTGCCCCGGCGTCAACGACGGCGACTCCCTCGACGACACCCTCCTCGGGATCCTCGACCGCTACCCGGCGCTCGCCACCGTCGCGGCCGTCCCGGTCGGCGTGGCGGCCCACTCGCGGGAGCCGAGCCTGCGCCCCCACCACCGAGCCGACGCCGCCCGCGTCCTCGACCAGGTCGACGCCTGGCAGCGCCGCTTCGTCGACGCGCTCGGCCGGCGCCTCGTGTACGGCGCCGACGAGTACTACCTGCTCGCCGGGCGGCCCTTCCCCGACGCCGTCGCCTACGACGGCTGCGACCAGCACGAGAACGGCGTCGGGATGGCCCGCACGTTCCTCGCCGACGCCGAGCGGGCGCTGGCCGGCGAGCCCGGCCGCGGCCACGGCCCGCGGTCCGGCTTCTTCGCCTGGGTCGACGGCGCCCCCGCCGACGGCTACCGGGCGCCGCGCGCCGCGCCCGGCGCGACGGCCCCGCGGCGCGACGCCCCGGTCGGGATCGTGACCGGCGAGTACGGGGCGTCGGTGCTCGCGCCGCTCGTCCCTCGCCTGGCCCGACGGGCCGGCGTCCCGGTGCGGCTGGTCCAAGTCGCCAACCGCTTCTTTGGCGGCAACATCGCGGTGACGGGGCTGCTGACCGGCGCCGACGTCGCGGCCGCGCTGGCCCGGGAGCCGACGGGTCACCGCTACCTGCTCCCCGACGTCGTGCTCTCCCGGGACCGGTTCCTCGACGACCGCGGCGTCGCCGACCTGCCCCGCCCGGTGGAGGTCGTGGCGACCGACGGGGCGTCGCTCGTCGCCGCGCTGACATGACCGTGCCCGCCGTCGCGGTGATCGGGCGACCGAACGTCGGGAAGTCGACCCTCGTGAACCGTCTCGTCGGCGCGCGCCGCGCCATCGTCGAGGAGCGAGCCGGCGTCACCCGCGACCGCAAGGAGCTCGAGGCCGACTGGCGGGGCCGCCGGTTCCGGCTCGTCGACACCGGCGGCTGGCTGCCACCCGAGGCCGCCGACCACCCCGCCCGCACCCTGAGCCGGGCCGTGAGCGCGCAGGCGGAGCGGGCGATGGCCGACGCCGACGTCGTGCTGCTCGTCCTCGACGCGACGGTCGGGATCACCGACGAGGACGCGGGGGTGGCACGGATCCTCCAGCGCAGCCCGAAGCCCGTCCTCGTCGTGGCCAACAAGGTCGACGACGACCGGCGCGAGGCCGACGTCTGGTGCTTCACGCGGCTGGGCCTCGGTGACCCCATCCCGGTCAGCGCCCTCCACGGGCGGCGCAGCGGCGACCTCCTCGACGCCCTCGTCGAGCGGCTCCCGCCCGAGGCCGACCCGCCCGGCGAGGTGACCCGGCCGTTCTCGGTCGCCATCGTCGGTCGCCCGAACGTCGGCAAGTCGACGCTCTTCAACCAGCTCGTCGGCGACGAGCGCGTCATCGTCCACGACCAGCCCGGGACCACCCGCGACGCCGTCGACAGCGTCGTCGAGACCCCGGAGGGGCCCCTCCGCTTCGTCGACACCGCCGGCCTCCGCCGGCAGAGCCGGGTCGACGAGCCGACCGAGTACTACGGGATCGTCCGCGCCCTCGAGGCCGTGGACCGCGCCGACGCCGCGCTCCTCGTCGTCGACGCCGCCGCCGGCGTCACCCACCAGGACCAGCGGCTGGCCGAGCGCGTCGACGCCGCCGGCAGCGCCATCGTCGTGGTGCTCAACAAGTGGGACCTCCTCGACGACGACGCCGAGCGTCGCCGCGCCGTCCTCGCCGACGTCGGCGACCGGCTCGGCTTCCTCCGGTACGCGCCCGTCCTGAAGACCTCGGCGCTCACCGGGCGCAGCCTCGGGCGGATCCTCCCCGCCCTCCGCGCCGCCGAGTCCGCCTACCACCGGCGGCTGCCGACCGGGGCGCTGAACCGCGTCGTCGCCGACGCCCAGGCCGCGCACCCGCCGCCCGTCGTGCGGCGCCGCCGTCCCCGCGTCCTCTACGCCACCCAAGGCGCGACCGACCCGCCCACGATCACGCTGTTCGCGACCGGGACGCTGCCGGCCCCGTACCTCCGCTACCTCGAGCGGCGGATCCGGGAGGCGTTCGACCTCGGCCCGACCCCGCTGAAGCTGCGCGTCCGGCGCCGGACCTCGGCGCCGCAGCGTCGGTGAGGCGCTGGTTCTGATGGAATGAACCCGTGCCCTGGTGCGCGGCGTGTGACCGCTTCCTCTCGCCGTCGACGGTTCGGGTCGACGGGTCGTGCCCGAGCTGCGGGCGGGTCGTCGACGCCGGCCGAGCCCGCCGACCCGCGTCCGCGTTCGAGGCCGACGGGGCCCCCGCCACGCCGACGGTCGAGGATCCGCCGGAGCCCGTGCCGTGGCACCTGAAGCTGCTCCTCGTCGCGCTCGCCGTGTACCTCGCGTACCGGGCCTTCCAGGGTGTCGACTGGGTCGTCGCACACCTGTAGGGACCCCGGGTCGCCCGGTACGATCGCCGTGGCGCGCCTGACGTGCCGACGGGCTGTGGCGCAGCTTGGTTAGCGCGTCGGTCTGGGGGACCGAAGGTCCCGGGTTCGAGTCCCGGCAGCCCGACACCCATCACCGCAGGTCAGCGGCTGAACATGGAACGCACCACGCCCAAAGGCCCGCTCGAGCGCGGCCGGCAAGAGCGCGCCGTGTTGCCACAAGACGGACTCGTCAAGCTGACCCGAGAGGCGCGCCGCCAGTTGGCGCGCCGTCTCGGCGCCGAGGGCCCTACGGATGGGCGAGGCGACGCGCGGCGCGCGACGCAAGAAACACCAAGTGGTTCGATCACGGGATACGGACCACCGTGCATCGGTCTTGTTCTTCAGGGTCGTCGGCGCGATGATCCCTCTCGGCTACGAGGGCGTTCGCGAACGGCAACGCCGCGGTTCCCGAGCAGCGTCCGCCAGGTCGCGCATCGCAGATCGGACTGGTCCCAGCCAACCGTCGGGAGGTCCACCATGCGCAAACTCGCCTCGCTTCTCATCATCGTGCTCGCCGCCGCGGCCCTGAATACCGGTGTGGCGTTCGGAGCGGACCACGAGCTCGCCCGACCGTACAACGGCTCGGGTTCCGGGATCGACACCATCCCAGTCCTCGGCGGCTCGACCTTCGTTGTCGACGGCACCATCACCTCGCGTTTCGGTACGGGGACCTTTCACAGTCAAGGAACCCAAACTGGGCCCACAAGTTTCACGTTTGCGACCACGGTCGTCTACGCCCGCGGCACACTGACGTCGACGGCATCCGGAACGAACACCGGCCCGAACACGTCGACAAGCATCAACACCATCACCGGCGGGACTCGGCGATTTGCCCGCGCAACCGGTTCAACCACGGTTACGGCCACGACTTCTCCCACCTCCAGCCCGCAAATCCGTACCGTTACCTTCACGTTCACCGGCACCATCACCCTCAACGACAAGCGGGGCTAATACCACCGGCGACTACGCGCCGTTCAGGTCAGCTACGCGGCGACTTGTATCCAAGGTCCTCTGCGTGGCGGTCAGTCCGCCGTCGAGCGTTGGAACGTGACTGCTATCGATGCCAGATCCGGTGTCGGGGCGGCCGGGCCAGCCACCCGTTGAGGGCGTCGACGATGCGGTCCTCGCGGACATAGACGTTGGATCGCTCGGCGATATCCACTGGCGGTCAGTGGACGCGACCCTTGATGAACCGCCTCTCGGGTTGCGGCATCGTGGGTGGCTCTAGCCTCGGGGGCGGTCCAAGCGCTTCTTCGCGGTGCTTGAGGTACGCCCTGATTGCTGCGGCTTGTCGACGACCGCGAAGGCTGTGATGGCGGCCGGGAGAACATGGAGGCGCGCGGTCACCTGATCAAGCTCGACGTCCACACCAAGGTCAGTGACGTGCGACGCATGCGCGATGCCATCGGCGAGCATCGCCTCGACCTCGCCAACGTCGGTGGCCTCCGGAAGAGTCCATCGGTGCGACTCACTTGGACCGTTGAGGTACAGGTACTTGGGCATGCCGCAAT
>DASZJD010000101.1 GCA_035948415.1 Acidimicrobiia bacterium
GTCAGCGCTGATCCACCTCTACCTGTGGGCCGACGGCTACCGGCAGGTGACCACCATCGGGCCGCTGTTCCTCGCGCAGGGCGTCGTCGGGCTCGCCCTCGCCGTCCTGCTGATCGCGTACCCGAAGGCCGTCGCCGCCGCCGTCGGCGTCGGCTACCTGCTCGCCACCCTGGTCGGCCTCGTTCTCAGCGCGTCGGTCGGTTTCCTCGGCTTCATGGACACTTTCGACGCCCCGTGGGCCAGCACCTCGCTCCTCGTCGAGGCCGCGGGCGTGCTGACGCTCACGGTCGGCGCCGCGCTGTGCCTGCGAAGGACCTGAGCCCGCCACCGCCAGCACATCCGCCAACCGGGGGACGAAAGGAAAGCACCGTGCACCGGACCCGTCTCCTGTTCTCGATCGTCGCCGCGGCCGCGCTGGCAATCCTCGGCACCGTCGTCGTCCTCACGACGTCGCCGGGATCGTCCGGAACCGTCACCACGCGCCGCGCGGCGCCGCCCGTCACCACGACGGCACCGCCGGCGACGACCACCATCCCGCCGACCACGACCGCGCCCCCACCGCCGCCACCCCCGCCGGTGACGAGCCCGCCCGTCGTCGCCGCGCCGCGCCCGGTGGCACCGCCGCCCGTGGCCGCGCCGCGACCGCCGATGAACTCGGCCGGCTCCGGGATCCCCCAGAACAACGGTGGGGATCACGACGCCGACAACAACGGGGGCCCGAGCGACGGGGACGGCAACGTCTGACGCCCCGGCGGCGGCGGCGCCCGACTACGGCAGGTTGGGCGGCGTCGGGAGGCGCTCGATCTGCTCCCGGACGAAGGCGTCGAGGTCCTGGCCCCGGCGGGCGACACGCTCGAGGATCGGCTCCGGATGGGTGAGCACGAGAAAGCGCTCGTGCTCGATCGCGTCGCAGACGAGCCGGCCGGGGACCGCGGGCGTGACCGGCTCGTCGAGAGGCATGGGCTGCATCCACGCCGAGACGTCGTCGACGCCGCCGACCCGTGCCGTCTCCGCCATGTTCGAGGCCACGAGGCCCGGGCACAGCACCGAGACGCCGACGCCGAGCGGGCGCAGGTACAGGGCGAGCGCCTCGGTCAGCCCGACGACCCCGAACTTGGCCGTGATGTACGGGATCGTGTCCCAGGCGTACGCGTAGAGCCCGGCCACGGACGCCGTGTTGACGACCCAGCCCCGGCCCTGGTGGCGGAGGTGGGGCACGAAGGCCCGGACCCCGCGGATGACCCCGTAGAGGTTGATCTGCAGGATCCAGTTCCACTCCTCCATCGAGAGCGTGTCGGGCGGGCCGAGCAGCGCCACGCCGGCGTTGTTCATGACCACGTCCACCCGCCCGAAGGTGTCGAGGACCCGTGCCTCCAGCCGCTCGACGTCGGCGTCGCTCGACACGTCGCAGTGCACCGGCAGCGCGGCCGCGCCGAGCTCCTCGAGCGCGCCCGCGGTCTCGCCGAGGCGATCGTCGTTGACGTCCGCCAGTGCGACGCCCCGGGCGCCGCGACGGGCGAGCTCGAGGGCCGTCGCCCGGCCGATGCCGCTCGCGCCGCCGGTGACGACGGCGACGGTCCCGCCGAGCTCCATCAGTCGCCTTCCGTCACCAGCCGTCGGGCCGGATCCCCGCGGAAGCCCGGCTCGGCGAACGCGGCGAAGTCGGCGCCCTTGCGCAGGGACTGGCCGCCGTCGACGCTGATGCACTGCCCGGTGATCCAGCTCGACTCGGGTCCGATGAGGAAGCGGACGAGCGCGCCGACGTCGTCGACCGTGCCGACCCGGTGGAGCGGGATGTTCTCGAGGTAGCTGTCGAGCACGGGACCGCCGGCGGTGATCGGCGCCATGAGCTCGTTGTCGATGATCCCCGGGCGAACGGAGTTCACCCGCACGCGACCCGGCCCGAGCTCGTCGGCGGCGACGCGCACGATCATGTCGAGACCGGCCTTCGCGGCCCCGTAGGCGCCGAGGAAGCGGAAGGTGTCGAGCCCGGCGTGGGACGAGACGCCGACGAAGGAGCCGGCGCCGCTGTCGGCCAGGAGCGGCGCCGAGTGCTTGAGGGTCAGGAAGGTGCCGATCACGTTGAGGTCGATGGTGGCTCGAACCGCGCCGACGTCGGCGAGCACGAGCGGACCCATGTGGAGGGAGCCGCCGGCGGCCGCGACGACGCCGTGCAGCCGCCCGGTCGGCCGCGCCGCCTTCGCCACCGCCGCCCGGACGTCGTCCTCGTCGGTCACGTCGGCCGCGATCGTGTGGACCGCGGCCCCCGGCGCGGCCACGGCGCGCAGCCGCTCCGCCGCGGCGTCCAGCTTCTCGGCGGTCCGGCCGCAGATCGTCACCGACGCCCCGTCACGGGCCAGCGCCGCGGCGCAGCCCTCCCCGATGCCGCTGCCGCCGCCAGTCACCAGCGCCCCGTATCCGTCGAGCGCGCCCATCGAAAGGTCCTTCCCGCGGCGAGCCGTGCGAGCGCATAGGTTCTCACCCGTGCCCGTGCGCTCGCATCCGCCGACGGCGTCCGGGGCCCGGCGATGAGGCTCGGCCTCCAGCTCGGCTACTGGGGCGCGCAGCCGCCGGCCGCCGCCCAGGACCTCGTCGTCGAGGCGGAGCAGCTCGGCTACGACTCGGTGTGGACGGCCGAGTCGTGGGGCTCGGACGCGCTGACGCCCCTGGCGTGGTGGGGGTCGCGGACGTCGCGGATCCGCCTCGGCACCGACCTCATCCAGCTCTCGGCCCGGCAGCCCACGGCGACGGCGATGGCCGCCCTCACCCTGGACCACCTCTCCGGCGGGCGCTTCGTGCTGGGGCTCGGCGTGTCGGGGCCGCAGGTCGTCGAGGGCTGGTACGGGATGCCGTTCCCGAAGCCGCTGGCCCGAACCCGTGAGTACGTCTCGATCATCCGGTCGGTGCTCGCCCGCGAGGAGCGGGTGACGAGCCCCGGACCGCACTACCCGCTCCCCCACCCCGGCGGGCTGGGCCTCGGGAAGCCGCTCCGGTCGATCGTGCACCCGCTGCGCGCCGACCTGCCCATCATCCTGGGGGCGGAGGGGCCGAAGAACGTGGCGCTGGCGGCCGAGATCGCCGACGGCTGGTTCCCGATCTTCTACTCCCCCCACCACGAGCAGCTGTACGCCGACGCGCTCGAGGAGGGCTGGGCCCGCCCCGGTGCGCGGCGCGGGCGGGACAACTTCGAGATCCTGCCGACCGTCACCGTGATCGTCGACGACGACGTCGAGCGGGCCGCCGACGCCATGAAGCCCGGCATCGCGCTGTACGTGGGCGGGATGGGGGCGCGGGAGATGAACTTCCACTTCGACGTGTTCTGTCGCCTCGGCTACGAGGCCGAGGCCACGAAGATCCAGGACCTCTACCTCGACGGCCGCAAGGACGAGGCGACCGCGGCCGTCCCCCGCCGCATGGTGGAGGAGATCGCGCTGATCGGCCCGCGGGAGAAGATCCGGGACGACCTCGAGGTCTGGGAAGGGTCGCGCGTGACCACGATGCTGATCGGCGCGCACGACCCGAGCGTGATGCGGCTGATGGCCGAGCTCGTCCTGTGACGCGCTGATCCGCCCACGAGCCGGCTCGATCGGCGACCGGTGAGAGCGTCGGGCCGAAGATGATGATATGAACGAGCGGTGCTCGTCGCGCTGTTCGTCACCTGCCTCGTCGACCAGTTCGCGCCCTCCACCGGCCGCTCGGCCGTCCGCCTGCTCGAGGCCGCCGGCTGCGACGTCGCCTTCCCGGACGGCCAGACGTGCTGCGGCCAGCCCGCCTTCAACGCCGGCTACCGGGGCGACGCCCGTCGGCTGGCCCGGCACTTCGCGGCCGTGTTCGGCGAGTACGAGGCGATCGTCGCCCCGTCGGGCTCGTGCGTCGCGATGGTGCGCCGGTACTACCCGACCCTCGTGAGCGGCGACGAGCGCACCCGGCTCGAGGCGATCGCCGCGAAGACGCACGAGCTCACCGAGTTCCTCGTCGACGTCCTCGGCCGAACCGATCTTGGCGCGCGCGCCGAGGGGCCCGTGACGTACCACCCGTCCTGCCACCTGCTGCGCGAGCTCGGCGTCCGCGACGCGCCCCGTCGGATCCTCGATGCCGCCGGGGCGTCGGTGGTCGAGCTGGCCGACGCCGATCGCTGCTGCGGCTTCGGCGGCGCCTTCTCCGTGCTGCACCCCGAGATCGCGGTCCCGATGGCCGACGAGAAGCTCGACCACGCCGCCGCCACCGGCGTCCGCACCCTGACCGCGTGCGACACCGGCTGCGTGATGCACCTGGCCACGAGGGCGGAGCGGCGAGGGCTCGACCTCGCCGTGCGCCACCTCGCCGACGTCGTCGCCGACGGCCTGCCGTGACCACCTCGGGCGAGCTGGCCCGCCATCGCCACCCGGGTGACCCGCTCCCGCCGCTCCGAGCCCGGGTGGACGCCACCCTGCAGGACGCCGAGCTGCGCGGCGCGTTCCGCGTCATGGCCCAGCGGTTCAACGAGGCCCGCCGGGTGGCGATGGCCCCGCCCGGCATGGCGGCGCTCAAGGCCGACGGCACGCGGATCCGCGCCGAGGGCGTCCGCGCCCTGCCCGCCAACCTCGCCCGCGCCGAGGCGTCGCTGCGCCGCCTCGGTGTCCACGTCCACCACGCGACCACCGGGCCGGACGCCGCCGAGCTGATCGCCACGCTCGCGGTCGGCGCCGGAGCGAGCCGGGCCGTGAAGGCGAAGTCGATGGCCACCGAGGAGATCGACCTCAACGAGCACCTCGAGCGGCACGGCATCGAGGTCTTCGAGACCGACCTCGGGGAGTGGATCGTCCAGAAGGCCGACGAGCGACCGAGCCACATCATCGCGCCGGCGGTCCACAAGACCCGCCCGCAGGTCACGAGGCTGTTCTCGCGTCTCGCCGGGCGCGACCTCCCGGACCAGCGGGAGGAGCTCTGCGCGTTCGCCCAGCAGCGGCTGCGCGAGGTGTTCCTCACCGCCGACCTCGGGATCAGCGGCGCGAACTTCGTCTGCGCCGACACCGGCACGATCGTCCTCGTCACCAACGAGGGCAACGGCCGCCTCACGACCTCGCTGCCCCGGGTGCACATCGCGCTGGTGCCGGTCGAGAAGGTGCTGGCCCGGTTCGCCGATCTCGCCACCATGCTCCCGCTGCTGATCCGGAACGCGACCGGGCAGAAGCTGACCTCGTACGTCACGATGATCAACGGGCCGCGACGTGCGGGCGAGCTCGACGGCCCCGACGAGGTCCACGTCGTCTTCCTCGACGCCGGCCGCACCGCGCTGCTCGGCACCCCGTTCGAGGACATGCTGCGCTGCATCCGCTGCGGAGCGTGCCTGAACGTCTGCCCGGTCTACGGGACGATCGGCGGTCACGCCTACGGCGGCGTGTACCCGGGGCCGATGGGCGCGGTGCTCACCCCGCTGCTGTCGCGGATGCGGGACGGCACCGACCTCCCCGAGGCCACGAGCCTCTGCGGCGCCTGCTCGGAGGTCTGCCCGGTCGGCATCCCGCTCCACGACCTGCTCCTCGAGCTCCGCGCCGCGGTGGCGGGGAGTCCTCGCACGCGCTCGCTCGGTCGGCGCGCCTTCTTCGCCGTGTGGAGCCGGGCCTGGTCGCGGCCGAGGCTCTACCGCGGGTCGGCGCGCGTGGCGACGGTCGCCCGCCGGTACCCGCGCTGGGCGCGGCATCTCCCGCTGGCCCGGGCCTGGCACGAGGGTCGTGAGCTCCCGCCGCCCGTCGGCGAGACCTTCCACGCCTGGTGGCGTCGTGCCCGAGCCCCGGCCCGGTGACCCCGAGCTCGTCGGCCGCTTCGCCGAGGAGCTGACCGCCGCCGACGGCACCGCGCACCGCGGGGCCGAGCCCTCCGGTGTCGCCCTCGAGGTCGCCGGCCCCGAGCCGACGGTGGTCGCCGTCGACGACGACCCCGGCCTCGAGGCCGTGGCCGACGCGCTCGTCGGCGCCGGTCACCGGGTCGTCCGCCCGAGCGACGAGGGGTACCGGGCGACCCTGCCGCACGCGGCCGTCGGCGTCACCCGCTGCGTCGCCGCCATCGCCGACACCGGCACCCTCCTGCTGGGCTTCGACCGCTCGCACCCGCGGGCCACGAGCCTCCTGCCCCGCTCCCACCTCGCGGTGGTCGAGGCCGAGGACCTCGTCGCCTCGCTCGCCGAGGCGCTGGCCCGGATCCCGTCGCCGCCGCCGAGCGCGGTGACGCTCGTCACCGGGCCCAGCCGCTCCGCCGACATCGAGCAGATCCTGACGCTGGGCGTCCACGGGCCGGCGCAGGTGCACGTGGTCCTCCCGTAGCCGAGCCGCGAGACTGTCGGCGTGGAGCTCGGGGCGGTCGGCGTCTGGACCCCGGAGCTTCGCTACGGCGACCGCGGCGAGGCCCGCGACGCCGCCGCCGAGCTCGAGCAGCTGGGCTACGGGGCGCTGTGGCTGCCCGGCGGCATCGGCGGCGACATCTTCGACGCGTGCGCGGCCGTGCTCGACGTCACGAGCCGAGTCGTGGTGGCGACCGGGATCGTGAACATCTGGATGCACGACGCCGTCGACACCGCCGCCGCCCACCACCGCCTCGTCGACGCGCACCGCGGGCGATTCCTGCTCGGGCTTGGCGTGAGCCACGCGCCCCTCGTCGACGCCGGGCACGCCGGCCGCTATCAGCAGCCGCTACGGGCGATGGAGCAGTATCTCGACGCGCTCGACGCGGCCGCGCCGCCGGTGCCGGTCGCCGAGCGCGTCCTCGCCGCGCTCGGACCGCGCATGCTCGGGCTGGCCCGTGACCGCAGCGCGGGCGCCCACCCCTACCTCGTCACGCCGGCGCACACGGCCGAGGCTCGGTCCGTCCTCGGCCCCGCCGCGGTCCTCGCGCCCGAGCAGCCGGT
>DASZJD010000102.1 GCA_035948415.1 Acidimicrobiia bacterium
GGCGCCGACCGGGAGGCGGTGGTGCGGGACTGGCTGGGGCCGACGGGCTGAGGGTCAGCCGGGCTCGTTGCCGACGATCCCGACGAAGCTCACCATCTCGCCCGGGTAGCCGCCCAGGTTGTGGGTGAGGGCCAGCCCGCGGTCGGCGGTGGTGATCCGCCGCTCCTCGGGCGCGTCGCCGCGCAGCTGCAGCCAGGCCTCGAAGAACATGCGCAGCCCCGAGGCGCCGACGGGGTGGCCGAAGCTCTTGAGGCCGCCGTCGGGGTTCACCGGCAGGTCCCCGGCGAGGTCGAAGGTCCCGGCGAGCACCTCCTTCCACGCCGTGCCCCGCTCGGCGAAGCCGAGGTCCTCGTAGATGAGGAGCTCGGCCGGCGTGAAGCAGTCGTGAACCTCGGCCATCGCGATCTGACCGCGCGGTTCGGTCACCCCGGCCTGGGCGTACGCGTCCCGGCCGGCGGCCTGGATCTCGGGGAAGTACGTGTAGTCGTAGTCCGGGTCGGCGTTGCCCGACGCGTTGCCGGCGACGAACGACAGGGCCTTCACGTACAGCGGCCGGTCGGTGTAGCGGTGGGCGTCCTCGGCGCGGACCAGGATGGCGGCGGCGCTGCCGTCGGCGACGCCGGAGCAGTCGAACACCCGCAGGCCGCCGGCCATCAGCGGCGCCCCGCAGATGGTCTCCATCGTGACTTCCTTGCGGAACTGCGCCCGCGGGTTCCGAGCGCCGTTGTAGTGGTTCTTCCAGGAGATGCGGGCCAGGACCTCCCGCATCTGGTCGTCGCTCACCCCGTACTTGTGGCCGTAGGCCGGAGCGCACATGGCGAACATGGCCGCGGCGGTGAGGGTGCGGTTGGTGCCGTCGGTCGGCGTCTTGCCCGCGCCCACGAGGCCCTGGTAGCCGCTGTCCTTCACCTTCTCGACGCCGACGGCCAGGGCGGTGTCGTACGCGCCGGACGCCACCGCGTAGGCGGCGTTGCGCAGCGCCTCGGAGCCGGTGGCGCAGAAGTTCTCGACCCTCGTGACGGGCTTGTTCTCGAGCTGGAGCGGGCGGGACACGGTCATGCCCGACATGCCGGACATGGCGGTGCCGACCCAGTAGGCGTCGATGTCCTGCTTCGTGACGCCGGCGCTCGTGAGGGCGTCGGTCGTCGATTCGATGAGGAGGTCGTCGGCGGACTTAGTCCAGTGCTCACCGAAGCGCGTGCACCCCATCCCCACGATGGCCACCCGGTCCTTGATGCCGTGCGAGCCCATGTCCTGTCCTCTCTCGTCGGGGCCCGATCCGCTACCCGGCGCGGAGCGGGCGCGCCTTCCAGAAGTAGTTGTGGATCCCGTCGGCGGTGAAGAGCCGGCGGAATGTCATCTCGACCCGGTCGCCGACCTGCAGCTCGTCGGCGTTGACGTCGGTGAGCTCGATCGGCAGCCGCCCGCCGCCGTCGAAGTCGACGATCGCGAACGCGATCGGCGGGCTCGGCGAGTAGGCGATGCGGTCGATCGTGATCGCGGCGACGGTCCCGGCCACGTCGGCCATCGGCGTGGGCTCCATGTCGTCGACGTCCCCCCCGACCCGCGAGACCCGGGCGGGTGGGAGGTGCAAGGCGTCGCTGGCCCGGTCCTTCGATCCGACGAAGCCGTACTTCCAGCCCTCGGTGCGGCCGGTGACCGCGGCCGAGATCCGGTCGGGCTCGGGTCGCCGCGGCGGCTCGATGGTGACCATGCCGCGCCAGGCGAGGAACTTGCCGTAGGGCAAGGGGGCGCCGGCCGCCACCTGGGCCGCGACGGGACGGGCCGAGGCCCAGCGGGCCAGCGCGTCGGTGGCGCGGAGGATCAGGACGTCGGCGCCGTCGGCGAGCGACACGAGGGCGATCGTCTCGCCGGGCGCGGCCGCCTCGAGCGTGGCCGCCAGGAGCAAGCCGGGATGGGCGGCGCCGGTGAACCCGACGGCGGCGCCGAGGTCGTCGACGACCCGGCTCGGGTCGACGCCGAGTCGGGCCGTGAGGGCGCGCACGGCGCGTGCGTGCGGCCCGGTGACGATGACCCGGTCGATCTGCTCGGCGCTCAGCTCGGCCGACTTCAGGGCCGCGTTCCACGCCTGCTCGCCGAGCGGCACGTACTTCGTCTCCCCGAAGCGCTCCTCCCAGACCTTCGAGCGTCGCTCGCCGGGCTGACGCCAGCGGTCGATGAACTCCTCGGTGGTGTGGCCCTCGCCGAGCACGGTGGCGAGGAGCGGCCCGTCGGCGGCCGACCCGATCAGGACGGCGGCGCCGGCGTCGCCGCCGCCGGCCTCGTCGGCGCTGGTCGGGAGCCCGTCGCGCAGGTCGGCGGTCACGACCAGGGTCGGGTCCGAGCCGTGCAGGGCCGCGACCATCGCCGCGACCCCGGAGCGGATGGCGCCACCGAAGTCGGCGGCCAGCACGTCGCCGTCGAGGCGCAAGGCGGCGTGGACGGCGGTGGCGTTGGTCTTGTCGAGGTACGCGGGACCGGTCGTCGAGAACCACAAGGCCTGCGGGCGCGACTCGGGCGCGGCCCGGAGCGCGAAGCGCGCCGCCTCGACCCCCATCGTGGTGGTGTCCTCGTCGTAGCCGGCCACGGCGCGGGTGCCCCGCCCACCGCCGGACCCGAAGGTCTGGGCGATCGCGGCGCGGTCGAGCCGCCGGTACGGCACGTAGCCGGCGACGCTCAGGATCCCTTGCATGCGAACGGTGAGCGTACCCGGGTCTCGCCCGACCCCACCTACGATGCGCGCGTGGACGATGGCCGGCCGCACCGCCTCCGGGGGCGACGGTGAAGCTCGGGGACGTCGGCAACCCCGACGCCGCCCGCTACGGCAAGCCCCTCGACGGGGTGCGGGTGCTGGCCGCCGAGCAGATGCAGGCCCTGCCCTACGGGACCCAGCTCCTCGCTCGGCTCGGCGCCGACGTCGTGAAGGTCGAGCACCCCGGCGAGGGCGAGTCGGGTCGGGGCGCGCTCCCGGCGATGACGGACCCGACGGGGCGGCGCGCCGGCGCGACCTTCCTGCGCAACAACCTCAACAAGCGCAGCGTCGGCATCGACCTCAAGACCGCCGAGGGTCGGGAGCTGTTCGTCGCCCTCGCCGCCCACTACGACGTGGTGGCCGAGAACTTCAAGCCCGGCACGATGGCCCGGATGGGACTCGGCTACGGGGACCTCGCCGCGCGCTACCCGCGACTCATCTACGCGTCCGTCTCCGGGTTCGGGAACACGGTGCCGTCGCCGTACGACTCCTGGGCGGCCTACGCGCCGATCGTCGAGGCGATGTCGGGGATCTACGCCTTCAAGCAGGTGGACGACCAGCCGCCGGTCGTCGGGCCCGTCGGCGCGCTGGGCGACATCTCGAGCGCGCTGTTCGCGGTGGTGGGCATCCTCGCCGCGCTTCGCCACCGGGACCACACCGGGGAAGGCCAGTACGTCGACGTGGCGATGCTCGACGCCGTCGTCTCCATGACCGACCTCGTCACCAACTTCTGGTCCATGGGCCTGCGACCCGGCGGCCTCGGGCCGCTCCTCATCATGGACGGCTTCCGCGTCCAAGACGGCTGGATCGTCGTGCAGGTCGGGCGGGAGCACCAGTTCGAGCGGCTGGCCAAGATCATCGGTCACCCGGAGTGGCTCGACGACCCGCGCTTCGCGACGCGGGAGGGCTGGCGGGTGCACCTCGAGGACGTCATCCGGCCGGCGATCGAGGGCTGGGCGGCGTCGAAGACGAAGCTCGACGCCGCCCGCGAGCTGAACGAGGCCGGGATCGCGGCCGGGCCGATGAATACCGCGCCGGACGTGATCGCCGATCCGCACGTCGCCGCGCGCGACATGCTCGTCGAGGTGCCCCGAACTGACGGCGAGCCGCCGTACCTGATGCCGGGCAACCCGGTGAAGCTGACGAAGGTCAGCGAGGGCCCGGAGACGCGCGTCCCCTGGGTCGGCGAGCACACCGACGAGGTGCTGCAGGGGGAGCTGGGGCTGGACCCGGCCGAGCTCGAGCGTCTGCGCGCCGCGGCCGTGATCAGCTGACCCGGGCCGCTGACGGCCTCCGGACGGCGCGGTCGACACCAGCCGCGTCGCCCGCCATCATCCTTGGGGTGGGCGCCGAGGACGACGTTCGCTCGGCGAACGCCGCGTTCTACGCCGCCTTCGAGGCCGGCGACCTCGAGGCCATGGCCGACGTCTGGGAGCAGTCCGAGCGCTCGCGCGTCACCCACCCCGGGTGGCCCACGCTCGCCGGCTGGCCGAAGGTGGCCGGCTCCTGGCGGGCCATCTTCTCGAGCACGCCGTTCATCCAGTTCGTGCTGACCGACGAGCGCGTCCTCGTCGTCGGGGACGTCGCCCTCGTGACCCTCGACGAGAACATCCTGCAGGCGGCCGACCCGCCCGAGGGCGGCGACGTCGGCTCCGACCAGCTGTCCGGCGCGCGGGTGGCGGCGACGAACGTGTTCGTACGCCAGCGCGGGCGGTGGCACATGGTGCACCACCACGGCTCACCGGTGAGCGGCGACGCGACCTAGCGGCGGGCGGGCGCCGATCGCTCGGCGGCGTGGTCCTCGATGGCGCGGTTGATCGCGTTCGACGCCGCGTCGACGAATCGGCCCTCGCTGCCGGCGATCCAGTCGTAGGAGGACTGGATCGGGTCGAGCTGGCCTTGGAAGCGCGGCATCACGTACCGGGCGAACAGCTCGTAGCTCTCGAGCGTGGCCGCGGGATCGGCCCACTCGTGCCCGAAGATCAGGAAGGTGCCGAAGCCGCCCGACTGGCGCTCGAGGCGCTCGATCTGGCGGATGGCGTCGTCGGGGGTGCCGATCACGGCGAAGCCGGACCGGTCGCAGTGGTCGAGGATCCCCGGGATGTCATCGGCGTCCCCGACCGGGCTCGTCGGCAGCACGTGGCGGAAGTACCGGGCGAAGGGCAGGATCCCGTACTCGACGTCGCGCCGGGCCTGCTCCCGCGTGGTGGCGAGGTGCATCGGGCCGACGAGCCGCCACCGGGCCCGGTCGGCGCGACGGCCGAACTCGGCGGCCCGCTGCTCCATCACGTCCCAGTGGGCGGCGAGCACGTCGAAGCCGATCTCGGTGGTGGCGCCGATCGACAGGAGCCCGAGCCCGTAGCGCCCGGCGGCGCGCGGGCCCGCCGGCGAGAGCGTCGCCGCGACCGCGAGCTCGAGCCCGTCGGCCGAGTAGGGGCGCAGCTGCAGCCGCGCCTCGTCGAGGGTGAACCAGTCGGTGCGCATCGAGACGACCTCGCCGGCGAGGAGGCGGACGATCGCCTCGAGCGCCTCGTCCATCCGGGGCCGCTGCGTGTCCGGCGGGATGCCCATCATCAGCGCGTCGGACGTCAGCTGGCCGGGTCCGCAGCCGAGCATGACCCGCCCCCGGGTGAGGTGGTCGAGCAGCACGAAGCGGTCGGCGAGCAGCAGGGGGTGGTGGTAGGGGAGCGAGTTGACCCCGGTCCCGAGCCGCAGGTGCCGGGTCCGCTCCGCCGCGGTGGCGAGGAACACCTCGGGCGACGCGATGAGCTCGAAGCCCCCCGAGTGGTGCTCGCCCACCCAGGCCTCGTCGAAGCCCAGCCGGTCGAGGTGGACGAGCAGCTCGAGATCCCGTTCGAGGGCCACGGTCGGGTTCTGGCCGACGTCGTGGAACGGGGCGAGGAAGATCCCGAAGCGCACGGTCGGGGATCGTACGCGCCCCTAGGCGCGCTCGGCCGAGATCCAGGCGTCGAGGTTGGGGCTGCTCGTGAAGCTCGAGATCAACGCGTACCGCGTCGACGCTCCCGGATGGCACACCACGTGCCAGAGCCGTTGCGTGTCCACCACGAACCGGGAGCCCCGGTGCAGCGGAACGTGGGCCTCGGTCGACGGGTCGGGGAGGCCGTCGGGGCCCTGCTCCATGAGGATCATGAAGCTGTCGGGGTGGTCGGTGAGCTCGGTCCACATGCGGACCACCCAGCCCTCGTCGTGGGGGTTGAAGCGGTTGTTGTCGTCGCGGTGGATGTGGCGCAGCGACTCCTCGTAGCGCTGCGGCTCGAGGCGGATCACGCGCACCCGCCCGAAGTCGGCGCCGACGGCCTCGACCTGACGCACGATGCTCGGGCAGCGCGGCGCGTTCACCGTCCAGCGGCCGCCGCGGTCGGGGCGCTCGTCCCCGGGCTTCCAGAACCCGCGGCAGTCGAGCTCGCCGTCGGCGGTCGCGATCGGCGCGAAGTTGGTGTCGCCGCCGCTCTTCCAGTCCATGAACTCGAGGCCGAGGTACTCCGGCTCCTCGATCGGCGGGTCGAGGTCGCGCAGCACGACGTAGCCCCGCTCCGCCAGCGCCGCCGGCCGCGGGTGGGGCGTCTCGAGCGGGATGTCGGTCGACCAGTGCGGGGTCTTCAGCGCCCCGCGGAGCAGGTCGGCGGTCGGGACCATGGCCCGAGTGTAGGAACCGGCCCCGCTCGGGGTCGGTCTCCCGGCCGTGGCGCCGCTCAGAGCTCGAGGTCGCCGGTGGCGCCACGCACCGAGCCCGTGCTCGCGTACGCGCCCCGCACGTTGCGCGCGATCAGCGCCTGATGCACCTCGTCGGCGCCGTCGACGAGCCGGGCCGAGCGGGCGTGCCGCAGCATGCGCTCGAGCGGGGTGTCGGTCGAGTAGCCGAGCGCGCCGTGCACCTGCACGGCCCGGTCGACGACGCGCCACAGCGCGTTCGCCACATGGTGCTTCGCGAAGCTGACCTCCTGGCGGAACGGCAGGCCGTGTTCGATCTTGTACGCGGCGTGCAGCACCATGAGCTTCGCGGCGTACAGCTCCATCGCCGAGTCGGCCATCATCCACTGGATCGCCTGCTTCTCGGCCAGCGGCTCGCCGTGCAGCTGGCGCTGCTCGGCCCGGTCCACGAGCAGCTCGAGCGCGGTCTCGATCTGGCCGATCCAGCGCATGCAGTGCGCGAGCCGGGCCGGCCCGAGGCGAGCCTGCCCGAGGAGGTGACCGTTGCCGCGGCCGCCGAGGACGTTGGCGTCGGGCACGCGCAGGTCGGTGATCCGGATCTCGCAGTGGTTGCCGTGCCCGGCCATCGTCTCCACGTCGCGGACGATCTCCCAGCCGTCGGCGGGCAGGTCGACCAGGAACGCGGTGTTGCTGGCCTGGGGCGGGTCGGCGTCGGGGTCGGTCTTGGCGATGAGGATCGCGAACCCGGCGCCACGAGCGCCGGAGATGAACCACTTGTGGCCGTTGATGATCCAGTCGCCGTGGTCGTCGTCGTGGACCGCGGTGGTGCGGATCCCGGTCGGGTCGGATCCGGCCACCTCGGGCTCGGTCATGGCGAAGCACGAGCGCACCCGTCCCTCGAGCAGCGGCCGCAGGTACCGCTCCTGCTGGTCCGGGGTGCCGTGGTGGAGCAGCGTGTGCTGGTTGCCCTCGTCGGGAGCCTGCGCGTTCAGCACGAACGGGCCGAAGTTCGTGCGGGCCGCCTCGGCCGACACGAAGGCCATGGCGGTGACGCCGAGGCCCAGGCCGCCCCATTCCGCCGGCATGTGGGGGAGCCAGACCCCGAACTCCTTCGCCTTCTCGCGGAGCTCGAGGATCATCGCCACCACGTCGCGGCGGGCCGGCTCGCCGTCGGGCGCGTTGGCGTAGAGCTTCTCCTCGGCGGGGCGAACCTCGGTGTCCATGAACTCGCGGACCCGGCGTCGCACCTCCTCGACGTCGGGCGGCAGCGTGAAGTCGATCGCCATGCCGGCGAGTGTCGTGGCGCCCGCCCCCGCGGTCAAGCCGGGCGGGGCCGACCGCCGACGGAGCCGGCGCGGCCTCGGCTCAGCCCGCCGGCCCGAACGCGCCCGAGGGGGTGAGCAGGCGACGCCGCCAGCGGTCGGGGGTGAAGAGCGCGGCGCGCGGATAGTCCTCGAACATCCAGCGCGCGAAGTGCCGCCGGGTCCACGGGCTCAGACCGGCGGCTCGGATGGCCGCCGCCGTGACGCGCCGTGAGCTCAGGAGGCGCTGCAGCAGCGCCGCGAACCGCAGGTCGCGCCCGAGGGCGCGGTGGACGGCGGCGCGATACCGGTCGTCGACCGCGGCGGCGTCGCCGCCGCCGGCGACCGCGACCGCGGCCAGCGCACCGGTCTCGATGGCCTGGGCGATGCCCTCGCCGGTCATCGGGTCCACGACCCCGGCGGCGTCGCCGGCGTAGAGCACGCGGCCGTCCGCGAGTCGGGCCGGCGAGTACGCGCTCGGGATCGGCCAGGCCCGGTGGCGGTCCTCGGGCTCGGCGAGGGGACCGAGCGCGGCGCGCATTGGCGCCCGGTCCAGCAGGTCGGGCCAGAGCCGACGGAGCGCGGCGCCGTCGTAGCCGCCGCCCCGCAGCACCCCGAACCCGACGTTCGCGCGCCCGCCCGGCAGCGGGAACACCCACGCGTAGCCGGGGAGCAGGTCGGGCTCGAAGAGCACCCACAGGCGCGCGTCCCCGACCTGGCGGAAGTACTGGCGGACGGCGTGCCACGTCCCGAGGTCCGGGCCGGCGTGGCGGCGGGCCCGGCGGACGCTCGAGTAGTGGCCGTCGGCCGCGATCACGAAGCCGGCCTCGAGGTCGTCGCCGTCGTCGGTGCGCAGCCGCACCCGGTCGGGCCGCTCGACGACGTCGGCGACGGCAACGCCCTCGTGCACGCCGATCCCGAGGGCGCGGGCCCGGTCGACGAGGGCGGCGTCGAGCTGGGCCCGCTCGACGACGGCGGCGTGCATCCCGCTCCCGGGGAGCGGGAGCTCCACCTGCCAGCGGTCCGGCGCCACGAGCACGACGGCGCGCACGGTCTCGGCCGGCAGGCCCGGCACCTCGACGCCGAGGCCCTCCAGGTCGCGGAGCGCGGCCGCGGTGAGGCCGTCGCCGCAGGTCTTGTCGCGGGGGAAGTGGGCCCGGTCCACCACGACGACGTCGAGGCCGCGGGTCCGGGCCGTGATCGCCGCGGCCGTGCCGGCGGGCCCGGCCCCCACCACGACGACGTCGGCGCTGGCCCGCACCTTGACGACGGTATCCACGTCCGGGGCGGGCGTTTCGACGCTGCGGCGCCGCCCGGAGCAGAATGCGCCCCGCCGCCGACGGCACGGGCCCGAGGCGGCGCGCCGACACCGGAGCCGATCACCCATGAACATCGCCGTCTGCGTGAAGCAGATCCCCGACCCGGCCCTGCCCGGCGAGCTCGACCCCGAGACGAAGACCCTCAAGCGGGAGGGCAAGCTCATCCTCGACGAATCGGACAGCTTCGGCGTGGAGATGGCGCTCCAGCTCGCCGACGGGACCGGGGGCGGCGAGGTCACGCTGCTCTCGATGGCCCCGAACGACGAGGTCTCGGGCCTGCGCACCGCCCTGGCGATGGGCGCGGCGAAGGCGGTCCTGGTGTCGGACCCGGCCCTGGCCGGCAGCGACGCGCTGGCCACGGCGAAGGTGCTGGCCAAGGCCGTCGAGCGCGCCGGCGCCGTCGACCTGGTGATCACCGCCACCGAATCCACCGACGGGTACACCGGCACCATCTCGGCCCAGCTGGCCCAGCAGCTCGACTGGCCGTCGCTCACGTTCGCCAAGCACGTCGAGGTCAGCGGCGACACGGTGACGATCCAGCGGCAGACCGAGGCCGGCTACGACGTCGTCGAGAGCTCGCTGCCCGCGGTCGTGAGCGTGACCGCCGGCGTGGTGGAGCCTCGCTACCCGTCGTTCAAGGGGATCATGGCGGCGAAGAACAAGCCGGTCGACGCGTGCACCGTCGCCGACCTGGGCCTCTCGCCCGACGAGGTCGGGTGGGCCGGCGCCCGCCAGGAGATCACGGACGTGGCCGCGGCGCCGGCGCGAGAGGCGGGCGAGAAGATCGAGGACGACGGCAGCGCCCACGAGCAGATCGTCGCCTTCCTGGAACAGCTCAAGGTCATCTGAGGTCGACGATGGGCATCACGAAGGTCTGGGTCTACGCCGAGGCGGACGGCCCGAAGCCGCACGCCAGCACCCTCGAGCTCCTGACGAAGGCCCGCGAGCTCGGCGACACGGTCGAGGCCGTGTACGTGGGCGCCGACGCCGACGCCTTCGCGGGGCCGCTCGGGGAGCACGGGGCGACGACGCTCTACGCCGCCGACCCGGGCGAGGCGCTGAGCGGCGTGGTCGGCGCCGCCGTGCTCACGGCGCTCGTCGCCGCCCACCAGCCCGACCTCATCCTCTTCGCCCAGACCTACGACGGGCGGGACGCGATCGGCCGCCTGTCCTCGGCGCTCGACCGGCCGCTGGTGACGAACGGCACCGCGCTCACGGTCGACGGGGACCGCGTGACGGTCGGCACCGCCATCTTCGGCGGCAACACCCTCGTCGACACCGCGTTCACGGGGCCGGCCCCGTACCTCGCCGCCATCAGGCCGAAGTCCTTCCCCGCCGAGCCGTCCGGCGGGGGTCCCGCCACCGTGGAGCGGGTCGACGCCGTCGACGCCGGCCGGGCCGGCGAGGCCCGCGTCCTCGAGCGCCACGTCGAGGAGCGCGAGGGCCCGAAGCTCGAGGAGGCCGCGGTCGTGGTCTCCGGGGGGCGGGGGCTCGGCAGCGCCGAGGCGTACGAGCCGCTCGTCGAGGAGCTGGCCAAGCTGCTCCACGGCGCCTCGGGGGCGTCCCGGGCCATCGTCGACGCGGGCTGGGTCCCGTACGCGAAGCAGGTGGGCCAGACCGGCAAGGTCGTGAAGCCGAAGCTCTACGTCGCGCTGGGAATCTCGGGCGCGACGCAGCACCTCGTGGGCATGAAGGGCTCCGACAACATCCTGGCGATCAACAAGGACGGCGAGGCGCCGATCTTCTCGATCGCCGACCTCGGCGTCGTCGGCGACGTGCACAAGGTCGTGCCGAAGCTCATCGAGGCGATCAAGGCCAAGCAGTAGGCCGTCGCGCCCGTGCAGTTCGAGGTGCGGGCCCTCACCGACGACGAGGTGCGCGCCGCGGGCGGGGTCGCGGCGCGGGCGCTGCGCGACAACCCCATGATGGTGTTCAGCGTCCCCGACGACCCCTTGGGCCGGCTGCGCGCCGGCTACGACACCTTCGGGGACCGCATCGCGCCCGGCTCGGTCGGCGCGCTGGTCGGCCGCCACGTGATCGGCGTGGCCGCCGCGGCGCGGCCCGGCGGGTGCGTCGCCGTGACCGCCACCCCCGAGCTGCGCCGGGCGCCGGACCTCCGGCCCGTCGACGCCGTCGGCTACGAGCGGGCCCGCTTCGTCATCTCGACGATGTGCGACCACGACCCGGCCGAGCGCCACGTCCACGTCGGCCCGGTCGGCGTCGAGCCGGGCGGGCAGGGCCTCGGCGTCGGCGCCGCGATGCTGCGTGTGGTCTGCGAGCGGCTGGACGCCGAGGGCGAGGTGGGCTGGCTGGAGACGGACCGACCCGAGAACGTCGTCTTCTACCGTCGCCACGGCTTCGACGTCGACGCCGAGGATCGCCGGCTCGGCTTCCCGATCTGGTTCATGCGCCGACCGCCTGGCTGAGCCGGGGACGGCCGGGCCGCGGCCCCGTCCCGATCGGGAGCCCGGCGCGCCGCCGCGCGAGGCTCGAGCCGTGGACCTCGCCGAGCTGCCGCCGGCGCTGGCGCCGCTCGCGTTCCTGCTCGGCACCTGGACCGGCGAGGGCGAGGGCGACTACCCGACGATCGAGCGCTTCGCGTACGCGGAGGAGACGACGTTCGCGTACCCCGGCCGCCCGGTCGTGGCCTACTCGCAGCGGACGTGGGTCCCGCCCGACGGCGCGCCGTCCCACGCCGAGGTCGGGTACCTGCGGCCGACCGGCGACGGCGCCGAGCTCGTCCTCGCCCACCCGAGCGGCGTCCTCGAGCTGAGCCTCGGCACGGTGCGGGGCGACCGCCTCGAGCTGACGTCGCGCACGGTCGCGACGACCCCGACGGCGAAGGCGGTGACCGAGGTGCGCCGCACGTACGAGCGGCGCGGCGACGTGCTCTGGTACCGGCTCGACCTGGCCGCGGTCGGCCTGCCCCTCGGCTTCCACTGCGAGGCGGTGCTGCGGGCCACGGAGGCGGCCTGAGGCGCGAGGCTCGGCGTGGCGCCGCCGCACCGGCGGTCAGTCGGCGAGGTCGACGACGAGCGGCGCGTGGTCCGACGGCAGCTTGCCCTTCCGGGCGTTGCGGTCGACGAGCGCCCAGCGCACCCGGCGCGCCAGCGGCTCGGTGACGAGGACGAGGTCGATCCGCATGCCGCGGTGCTCGTGGAAGTCGCCCCGGCGGTAGTCCCAGTAGGTGTAGAGCCGGTCCTGGCCGTACACGGCGCGGAAGGCGTCGACGAGGCCCCACGCCTCGAGGTCCCGCACCGCCGCCCGCTCGGGCTCGGTGACGTGGGTCGCGCCCTCGAACGCGGCCGGCGACCAGACGTCGCGGTCCTCGGGCGCGACGTTGAAGTCGCCGAGCACCGCGAGCGGGTCGTCGGGGGAGGCGGTGGCGTCGAGCCACTCGCGCAGGCGCCGGAGCCAGTCGAGCTTCCGGGCGTAGTAGTCCGAGCCCACCTCGCGGCCGTTCGGCACGTACACGGTGACGACGCGCACGCCGCCGCACGTCGCCGCCAGCAGCCGCGCGTCGCCTTCGTAGGGGTCGGCGAGCTTGGCGTCGTCGAACCCGGTGCTCACCTCGTCGATCCCGACGCGGGACAGGATCGCCACGCCGTTCCACTGCCCCTGGCCGTGGTGGACGGCGTCGTAGCCGAGGGCGCCGAACGCCAGCTGCGGGAACGCGTCGTCGCTGACCTTCGTCTCCTGGAGGCACACGACGTCGGCGTCGGCGTACGCGAGCCACTCCTCGACGCGGTCCTGGCGCGCCTTCAACGAGTTGACGTTCCAGGTCGCCAGCCTCATGAGGGCCGCCGGGGCCGGGCCGCGGCCGGGCTCGGCCGGGTGGCGTCGACGGCGATCCGCCGCCGGACCAGCGCCAGCGCCGCCCCCGCCACGCCGAGGCCGACCACGACCGAGACGACGATCGTGAGCACGCCGCCGCCCCCGCCGGCGTGGTGGGTGACCGGCCCGGTGCAGGCCACGTGCGGCCCCGCGGGCCGGCCGTTCGGGCACGGGACGGCGGCGCCGGCGGGTGGCGGCGCAGCGACGGTGCCCGCGGCGGTGGGACCGAGGAGCACGGTGACGCCGAGCCCGACGGCGGCGACGGCCGCCCGTCCCGTCATCGTCGGGCCGGGGCGACGTAGCGCGGGTTCGAGACCTCGATCTTGGCCCGCACGGTCGCGCGCGTGACCGCGAGCGCCTCCGGGTCGTCGTCGAGGCCGCCCTCCCGGATCCGGCGGGCCAGTTCGGCGACGAGCGTCGACACGTCGCCGTCGTGGCCGAGGAAGGTCGCGAGGCGCGCTCGGGCCGCGGCGTCGAGCGCGGCGCCGAGCGCGAGCTCGCGCTCGACCATGCCGAGGGCGTTGACGGCGACGCGGGTGTGGAACCCGACGCGCCCGTTGACGGCGCCCTGCACGTCACGCTCGAGGAACTCGCGGACGGCGGCCACGAGCTCGGCCGCGCTCGGGCGGTCCTGCAGCGACGGGACGCGATCGGCGCGGGCGGCGCCCGCGCCCGGCGCCGGGTCGGGCGGCCGGTCCTCGTCGTCGAGGAGCTCGAGCAGGTCCCACTCCATCTCGGCGATCCGGCGTCCCAGCGTCGCCAGCTCGACCGACCGGACGAGCCCCTGGAGGTGGGTCTGGGCCTGGATCTCGCAGATCACCCCCCACTTCAGGGTCCCGAACGCCTCCCACCAGGCCAGCCGGGCCGGGTCCACGGGGCCGCCGCCGGCGGCGGCGTACGCGGCACCGAGCTCCTCGACGTCGCCGAAGCCGCCGACGCGGTGCTCGGTCACGCCGAAGCGCCACGACTTCACGCAGAGCCAGCCGAGGTCCTCGAGCGGGTCGCCGAGGTGGGCGAGCTCCCAGTCGAGGACGGCCCGGAGGCCCTCGGGCCCGACGACCAGGTTCCCGGCGCGGAAGTCGCCGTGCACGAGCGTCAGCTCGTCGACCGAGGGTGCGTCGCGGGCGAGCCGGCGCAGCCCGAGCTCGAAGGCCGGGTGCGGCTCGCCGAAGCCGTCGAGCACGGCGCGGTACTGGTCGAGCTGCTCTCGGGGGCCGAGCGCGGCGAGCGGCGGCAGCGCGCCGGTGGGCACGGCGTGGATCCGGGCCGCCTGCGTGCCGCACTGGGCCGCGAGCCGCGGCCGGGCGGCGGCGTACGCGTCGTCGCGGAGGATCCGACGGGCCACCGTCTCGCCCTCGACCCGGTCCATCACGAAGCCGGTGCCGAGCCCGTCCTCGGGGGTGAGGACGAACCGCACCCGCGGCGCCAGCACGCCGGCGGCGTGGGCGGCGGCGAGCACGTCGGCCTCGGCGGAGCGCGCGAGCGGGCCGGCGACGTCCGGCGCCGGGTCGCGGCGCAGCACGAGGGCGAGCTGGTCCCCGCCGACCCGGGCGTCGAAGGCCCAGGTCTCTCGGGACGCGCCGCCGGAGAGGCGCCGGACGCCGGCGACGGTCGCCTCGCCCGCCAGGTGGCGCGTCACCGCTGCCGCCAGGGCCGCCGCGTCCAAGGCGCAGCAGCCTACGAGCCGGCGTCGGCCGGGCCCGCAGCCGACCGCGCCACTCGGGTCAGGCGGCGACACCCACCGGGCGGCCGTCGACGATCTGGTCCAGGTACTCCGAGAGCCCGAAGCCGACCCGCCCGTCGCTGCGCCACTCCGTCATGCCCTCCGAGATCCGGGTCACGAGCGGCTCGCCCTCCGGGCTGGTGCGACGGTTGCGGAGGGGGATGAGCGACAGCACGGTGCCGTCGATCACGTGCTCGCCGTCGGCGGTGGCGGCGACGGCGCGGATGTGCTCGTGGTAGTGGTCGTCGCTGCGCCACGTCGTGTCGAGGGTCACGCGCTCGAGCGGCTGGTACTTCCCGTCCTCGAGCCACACCCCGCCCACCTGCTGCTCGCCCGTCCGTCGGGTGACGATCGAGACCACGAACCCGGCGTCCTCGCCGAAGTTGCCCGTGAGCCACCGGTACCACCAGGGCGACTGCCAGAAGCGAGGGCCCCACGAGTGGTCGCGCAGGCCGTAGCCGTCGACGGCCCACTCCTCGTCGCCGACGCGGACGACGCCGCGGGCGCCGACGTGCTGCTCGTAGTGCCCGCGGGCGAACGCCTCGGCCGCGTCCTCGACGATCGAGGTCCCGTCGTCGTTCACGCGCTCGCCCCCGAGCATCGGGGACAGGCCCCGGTACTCGAGGTCGACGGCGCAGCTCGTCCACGGGTTCTCGGTGAACGCCCGGCGGGGGTCGGCCATCTCGAGGGGCCGCTCGAGGAGGCAGATCTTGCCCTCGTAGCTGACGCGCTGGGCCTCGAACGGCGTCACCACCTCGAAGCGCATGCCGCCGGCGTCGAAGGCGTCGTTCGTCGCGATCTCGGGGCGGTGGTAGGTGAACGCGACCCGCCCGTCGGGCAGGTAGAGGCAGGTCGTGAGCTCGGCGTACCCCTCGTTGGCGCGGTTCCCGAGCCGGAGGAAGCCGCCGAGGCGCTCGCGGGGGTCGAAGTAGTTGAAGTACATGCTCTCGTTGAAGTTCGAGGCCTCCTCGAGCGGGTGCATGTACTCGTCGGCGGGGTCGAGGCGCAGTCGCATGCGGCCATCGAACCCGGGCCTCGGCGTCCGGTCAAGCAGGCCGGCTCGGTCGCACCGAACGCGGGCGTGCCGGCCCGCGACCGGCACCTCTAGTCTCGGACACCGACGTCGGGGAGGAGCCGTGGCCGGGCCGCTCGAATCGCTGAAGGTCGTCGAGCTCGTCGGGATCGGGCCCGGCCCGTTCGCGGCGATGCTGCTCGCCGACATGGGCGCCGACGTGCTGCGCGTCCACCGCGTCGAGTCGGTCGAGCGCGGCTACGACCCCGGCGGCGTCCCCGTCCTCGACCGGAACCGCCGCTCCGTCGGCGTCGACCTGAAGCGTCCCGAGGGCGTCGAGACGCTGCTGCGCCTTGTCGAGCAGGCCGACGCCCTCCTCGAGGGGTTCCGGCCCGGGGTCACCGAGCGGCTCGGGGTCGGGCCGGACGCCTGCCGGGCCCGCAACCCGCGCCTCGTCTACGGGCGGATGACCGGCTGGGGCCAGGACGGCCCGATGGCGCACGCCGCCGGCCACGACATCGACTACATCGCCCTGGCGGGGGCGCTCGCCCACTTCGGCCGGGCCGGGGAGAAGCCGACGCCGCCCCTGAACATGGTCGGGGACTTCGGCGGCGGCGGCATGTTCCTCGCCTTCGGCGTGGTGTGCGGCGTGCTCGAGGCGCGCACCTCGGGGCAGGGCCAGGTCGTCGACGCCGCGATGGTCGACGGCACCGCCGTCCTCATGTCGATGTTCTGGGGCCTGCGCCACCTCGGCGCCTTCGACGAGGCCCATCGCGGCACGAACGTGCTCGACACGGGCGCGCCCTTCTACGACACCTACGAGTGCGCCGACGGCGCCTTCGTGGCCGTCGGCGCACTCGAGCCCCAGTTCTACGCCGAGCTGCTGGCCAAGACGGGCCTCGGCGACGAGGACCTCGGGGAGCAGATGGACCGCAGTGGCTGGTCCCGCCTGCGGGAACGGCTGACCGAGCTGTTCCGGACCAAGACCCGCGACGAGTGGCGCGCCGTCCTCGAGGGCAGCGACGCCTGCTTCGCGCCCGTGCTCACCCTCAGCGAGGCCGCCGAGCACCCGCACGTCACCGCGCGCGGGACCGTCGTGGAGCACGACGGCGTGCTGCAGCCGGCGCCGGCGCCCCGCTTCTCGCGCACGAGGCCCGAGCTGCGCCGGCCGGCCCCGAAACCCGGCGAGCACACCGACACCGCGCTGCGCGACTGGGGCTTCAGCCCGGGCGAGCTGGCGTCGCTGCGCGACGCCGGCGCCATCCGCTGACGCCCGCTCAGCGCCCGTCGACGACGGCGCGGATCGCGGCCAGCCCCTGGTCACGCGCGGTGGTGGTATCGGCCGTCACCGTGACGTGGCCGACCTTCCGGCCGGGGTGGGGGCCCTTCCCGTAGTCGTGGAGGTGCGCGCCGGTGACGGCGAGCACGCGCTCCCGGTCGGGGAGCGTCCCGAGCGCGTTGACCATGCCGCTGTGACCGCGGGCCTCCACGGAGCCGAGCGGCCACCCGAGGATGGCGCGCAGGTGGTTCTCGAACTGGCTCGTCACCGCGCCCTCGATCGTCCAGTGACCCGAGTTGTGGACGCGCGGGGCGAGCTCGTTCACGAGCAGGCGACCGTCTCGCTCGAAGAGCTCCACCGCGAGCGTGCCGACGTGGTCGAGCTCGTCGGCCACGCGGCGCGCGATCGCGTCCGCGGCGGCCTGGCCCCCCTGCGCGGGACCCGGGGCCGGGGCGCGGGTCGCGCGCAGGATGCCGCCGCCGTGCTCGGTCTCGACGAGCGGGTAGCACGCGGTGGTGCCGTCGAGGCCGCGGACGGCGATGATCGACAGCTCGCGGTCGAACGCGACGTGCTCCTCGAGGATCAGCGGCACGTCGCCGAGCGCGGCCCAGGCCTCGTCGAGGTCGCCGGCCGTCCGCAGCACCCGCTGGCCCTTGCCGTCGTAGCCGCCGCGCCGCGTCTTCAGCACCGCCGGCAGCCCGAGCCGCCCGACCGCCTCGTCGAGGCCGCCGCGGCCGTCGACGGGCGCGAACGCCGGCACCGGCAGCCCGAGCCGGGCCAGCATCGTCTTCTCGGCCAGCCGGTCCTGGGCCACCTCGAGCGCCCGGGCGTTCGGGCGCAGCGGCGCGCGCGCGCCGGCCGCCCGCGCCGTCGGGCCCGGCACGCCCTCCCACTCGTAGGTGACGACGACGGCGCCCTCGGCCAGGGCGGCGGCGGCGTCGGCGTCGTGGAGCGACGACACCCGCAGCGCCCCGACCGCGGCCGCGGCGGCGTCGGGGGAGGGGTCGAGGAACCGGAACCGGAGGCCGAGCGGGATGCCGGCCAGGCCGAGCATGCGGCCGAGCTGTCCGCCGCCGAGCACCGCGACGACCGGTCCCGCGCCCTCCACGGTCGCGTTCTACCCCACCGGACGGCCGGTCGCCGGCGGGGCGGGGCCGAAATGGCTCGGACGTTGCGTGGGGTCCGGTACGATCCGGGGCGCGACACCGGCGTCGCCCCAGCTCTCGGACCCGGATGGGGTGCGGCGCCCGTCGTGACGCCGCGGCTCCCCGGACCATTCCCCGACCGCGAGGAGACCGTGTCCACGCACGTGCAGCGTCTGCGCATGCCCGAGCTCGACGGGTGCGGCATCGGCTTCGTCGCCGACGCCGCCGGCGGGGCCTCGCGCGGCGTCGTCGAGCTGGCCCTCACCGGGCTGGGCTGCGTCCGGCATCGGGCCGCCGTGGCCGCCGACGGCGTCTCGGGGGACGGGGCGGGGATCCTGGCGCCGATCCCGCGGTCGTTCTTCGGCCGGGTCGGCGCGGCGGCGTGCGGCCGGCCGCTCGACGAGGCCCGCCTCGGGGTCGTGTTCGCCTTCTTGGACCTCGACGACGACGTGGCCCGCAAGACCGCCGAGGCCGCGGTGGCGGACGCGTGCGCCGCCGAGGGCCTCGAGCTCGTCGGCTGGCGCGGGGTGCCGATCGACGAGGCCCACCTCGGCGCCCACGCGCGCGCCGACCTGCCGAGCCTCGTCCAGGCGCTGCTCCTGCGGCCCGAGGGCGTCGACGACGACGAGGCCGAGCGACGGGCGTTCCGAGCCCGGCGCCGCGCCGAGGCCCGGTGCCGAGAGGAGGGGGTGCGCCACTACTTCGCCAGCTGGTCGTTCGCCACCGTCACCTACAAGGCGCTCGTCATCAGCGACCGGCTGCCGCTCTTCTACCCCGACCTGGCCGACGAGGACTTCGTCGCCCCGCACGTCGTCTTCCACAGCCGCTTCTCGACCAACACCCTCCCGGCCTGGGAGCGGGCCCAGCCGTTCCGGCTCCTCTGCCACAACGGCGAGATCAACACCCTGCAGGGCAACGAGCACCGCATGCTCGCCCGCGGGAGGCTCGGCTCCGACACGGTCGGGCTCGGCCCCGAGGAGCTGCTCCGGCCGGTGCTCGAGCCGTCCGGCTCCGACTCGGCGAAGCTCGACCAGACGCTCGAGCTGCTCGTGCGCGGCGGGCGCGACGTCCGCGCCGCGGTGTCGATGCTCGTCCCCGAGGCGTGGGAGGGCGACCGGGAGCTGGCCCCCGAGGTCCGGGACTACTTCCGGTACCACGCCTGCCTCACCGAGCCGTGGGACGGGCCCGCCGGGCTCATCATCAGCGACGGCCGGCGGGTCGGCGCCGCCCTCGACCGCAACGGGCTGCGCCCGCTCCGGTGGCAGCGCGCCGACGACGGGATCGTCGTGTGCTGCTCGGAGGCGGGCGCGGTGCCGCTGACCGGGCACGGCCAGATCCAGCGGGGCCGGCTCGGCCCGGGCGAGATGCTCTGCGTCGACCCGGACGCGGCGACCCCCTGGCAGGACGACGCCACCGTGAAGCGGGGGCTCGCCTCGCGGGCGCCGTACGGCGAGTGGGCCCGCGACGGCCTCGTGCCCGCGTCGGGCGGCACCGCGCTCCTCATGCCACCGGGGCGGGGCGAGCTCACCCGTCAGCAGGTCGCGCACGGCTGCAGCGGCGAAGAGGTGACGATGGTGCTGCAGCCGATGGCGACCGACGCCAAGGAGCCCACCTTCTCGATGGGTGACGACACGCCGTTCGCCAGCGTGGCGACGCGGCCGCGCCCGTTCTTCAACTTCCTGAAGCAGCGCTTCGCCCAGGTGAGCAACCCCCCGATCGACCACCTCCGCGAGCGCCTCGTCATGTCGCTGCGGACCTGCCTCGGCCCGCGCCGGGCGCTGCTGACCGAGGTGCCCGAGGCGGCCCGCCTCCTCGAGCTCCAGAGCTTCTTCCTGTACCCGGACGCGCTCGAGTCGCTCGAGGACGCGGCCCGGTCCCCGTTCCGGGCCCGACGCCTCGACGCCACCTTCGCCGCCGCCGACGGGCCGGACGGCCTGCGCGCCGGCCTCGACGAGCTCGTCGACGTCGGCGTCGCGGCAGTGCGCGCCGGCGCCGCGGTGCTGATCGTGTCGGACGCCGCCGTCGACGCCGCCCGGGCGCCGATCCCGTCGCTGCTCGCGCTCGGCGCCCTCGACCAGCAGCTCGTCGCCGAGCGGATCCGCCAGGAGTGCTCGATCGTCGTCGACACCGGCGACGCCCGCGACACCCACGCCATCGCCTGCCTGCTCAGCTACGGCGCCGACGCGGTGTGCCCGCGCGTGGCCCTCCAGACGGTGGCGGCGATGGCCGACGACGGCCGCCTCGGCGAGCTCGACTCGCCCGCGGCGCAGTCCCGGTACCAGGCCGCGGCCGAGGACGGCGTCCTGAAGATCATGTCGAAGATGGGCATCTCGACCGTCGACGGGTACCGCGGCGCGCAGATCTTCGAGGCCGTCGGGCTGGGCCGCGAGGTGATGGAGCGGTGCCTGACCCACACCACCTCGACGGCCGGCGGGGTCGGGTTCGCGACGCTCGGCGCCGACGTCCTCGCGCGGCACCGGGACGCCTACGAGGCGGAGCGACCCGCCCTCGACCAGCCCGGGTTCATCCGGTTCCGCAAGCGCGGCGGCGAGTACCACGCCAACAACCCGGACCCCGTCATCAAGCAGCTCCACGCGTCGATCGGCCTCGTCGTCGAGGACCCGGACGACGAGGACGCGCCGCGGCGGCGCCCGGCGAAGGCCGACGCCGACAGCAAGTTCGCCGACGTCCCGTCGGCGCCGGTGGAGGACCAGGGGCGGGTGATCGTGCTCGACCCCGAGATGCGCGACGACAGCGGCCAGCTCCCCCTCCCCGACCTCGTCCCCGAGGCGCCGCCGGTTGAGCGGCAGGCCGCGCACCTCCTGACCCGGGCCGTCCGAGAGGGACGGGCCGAGCTCTACGACCGGTTCCGCGACCTGGTCGAGAGCCGCCCGGTCACCGAGCTGCACGACCTGCTCGAGCTGGTGCCGGCGGCGCCCGCGGTGCCCGTCGACGAGGTGGAGCCGGTGGAGGCGATCACCCGGCGCTTCTCGACCGGCGCCATGTCGCACGGGGCGCTCTCGGCCGAGGCGCACGAGACGCTGGCGATCGCCATGAACATGCTCGGCGGCCGGAGCAACTGCGGCGAGGGCGGCGAGGACCCGGCGCGGTACCGCACCCGCGGCACGGCCCGGGACCGGAACTCGCGCATCAAGCAGATCGCGTCGGGGCGGTTCGGGGTGACGCCTGAGTACTGCGCGTTCGCGGACGAGCTGAACATCAAGATCGCCCAGGGCTCGAAGCCGGGGGAGGGCGGCCAGCTGCCCGGCCACAAGGTGAGCCCCGAGATCGCGCGGCTGCGGTTCACCCAGCCCGGGGTCGGCCTCATCTCGCCGCCCCCGCACCACGACATCTACTCGATCGAGGACCTGGCGCAGCTGATCTACGACCTGAAGCAGGTGAACCCCAACGCCGACGTGTCGGTGAAGCTCGTCGCCGAGCAGAACGTCGGGACGATCGCCGCCGGGGTCGTGAAGGCGCTGGCCGAGGTCGTGCACATCTCCGGCTGCAACGGCGGCACCGGCGCGTCGCCGCTGTCGTCGATCAAGAACGCCGGGCTGCCCTGGGAGCTGGGCCTGGCCGAGACCCGGGCGCGGCTCATCGAGAACCGGCTGCGGGACCGGGTCCGCGTCCGGGTGGACGGCGGGTTCAAGACCGGCCGCGACGTGGTGGTCGCGGCGCTGCTCGGCGCCGACGAGTACTCGTTCGGCACCGCGGCCATGCTCGCCGAGGGCTGCATCATGGTGCGGGCCTGCCACCGCGACACGTGCCCCACCGGCATCGCGACGCAGCGGCCGGGGCTGCGGGCCAAGTTCGCCGGCACCCCCGAAGGCGTCGCGACGTACATGCTCTACGTGGCCGAGGAGGTCCGTCGCCTCCTCGCGTCGCTCGGCCTCCGCAGCCTCGACGAGGCCGTCGGGCGGGTGGAGTGCCTGCGGCAGCGTCGGACCGGCGACGCGCGAGCCGACTCGCTCGACCTGGCGCCCCTGCTCGTCCCGCCGCCCGACCCGCGGGCCCCGCGGCGGTTCGTGGCCCACAACCCGGTGCAGCGGCCCCGCTCCGAGCTCGACGCCCAGCTCCTCCAGGACGCCTTCGCGGCGGTGTGGGGCGGCGGCGAGGCGACGCTCGAGTACCCGATCACCAACGGCGACCGCACCGTCGGCGCGTCGCTCGGCGGCGCCATCGGCCTCGAGTTCGGCCAGCGGCTCCCGCCCGGCTCGGTCCACGCCCGGTTCACGGGCACGGCGGGCCAGAGCTTCGGGGCCTTTCTCTCCGCTGGGGTCACCCTCGAGCTGGTGGGCGAGGCCCAGGACTACGTCGCCAAGGGGATGGGCGGCGGGCGGATCGTGCTCCGGCCCCCCGACGACGACGCCGGCGACCCGGTCCTGGCCGGCAACACCGTCCTGTACGGCGCCACCGGCGGCCAGCTCTTCGCCGCGGGCCGGGTGGGGGAGCGGTTCTGCGTGCGGAACAGCGGCGCCACCGCGGTCGTGGAGGGCGTCGGTGACCACGCCTGCGAGTACATGACCGGCGGCACCGTCGTGATCCTCGGCTCCTTCGGGTACAACATCGGCGCCGGGATGACCGGCGGCGACGCGTACGTGTTCGACCCCGCGCGCCTGCTGGCCAGCCGGCTGAACCCGCAGCTCGTCGACGCGGCGCGCCTCGACGACGAGCAGGCGGCCGGGCTCCGCTACCTCGTCGAGCGCCACGTCGAGCTCACCGGCTCGCCCGTCGCGGCCGCCCTGCTCGAGGACTGGGACGCCACCCTTCGCCGCTGCCGCCGCGTCGCCCCCGTCAGCGAGGTGGCGCGCATCGAGCGCGCGAACGAGGGCGTGATCGGCGCCGCGCGCTGATCAGCCCGCCAGCACCAGCTGCGGGCGAGCGTCGTAGCCGAGGAGGTCGGCGACGAGGCGACGGATCGTCCCCGTCCGCGCGTGCTGGTACGCGCGCACGGCGCGGTTGTACGCCTCGACCGTTGGTGGGCTCACCACCACCCGGTCGAACACGCTCAGCGAGGCCTTGATCGCGGCGTCGGCGTTCAGGCGGTCGGAGGCGGCGACGTTCGCCTTCACCCGGGCCCCGAGCGCCTCGAGGTCGTTGGCGAGGGGCGCCTGGCTCCCCGGGTCGTCGACGCGCGCCAGCCGCTGCCACCGAGCCAACGCCGCCGCGAGGTCCGCGGTCACGGTCCGGCCGCGGGCGCCGGCGCGGTCGAGCGCCTGGGCGACCCCGCCGAGCGCCTGGTAGCGGGCGACGAGCGGGGCCCGCAGCGGCGTCCACGCCCGGTCGACCCGGTCCCGGGCGTCGCTCTGGTCCGGTCGGATCGTGACCATGGCGACGACCGCCGCCACCAGCACGACGGCCACGACGGCCAGCGCCACCCACAGCAGCCGTCGACGCACCGAGTCGACGCTACCGGCGCCGTCGCGCGCAGCGACGTACCGTCGGGAGCGGGCGCCCGGGGCCGCGCTCGGTGTCGGTCATCCGTGGGCGCGGACCAGCTCGAGCACGGTCTGCCCGTGCCGCTCGAGCTTCACCGGCCCGACCCCGGGGAGGGCGAGGAGCGCGTCGCGCGTCGCCGGGCGGGTCGCCGCGACCGCGTGCAGCGTGGCGTCGGGGAAGATCACGTAGGCGGGGACGCCGGCCGCGCGCGCCAGGCGTCGCCGCCAGTCCTGCAGCGCTGCGAGGAGGCCGTCGCCGGACCCGCGACGCGAGGCGGGGAGCCGACGCCGCGCCTCGTCGAGCCCGGTGAGCGGCGACGCCGGGGCCGTCGGCGGCGGGCGGCGGGCGGCGGCCGCCACGGCCGCGAGCCACGGGCTCGGCGCTCGTGGCACCGCCCGGCCCCCCAGGGTCCGGGTCCGGGCCCAGGAGCAGTGGAGCCCGTGCTCGGCGCGCGTCAGCGCGACGTAGAGCAGGCGCCGCTCCTCGGCCCGCGCCGCCGGGTCGGACGCGTACGCGATGGGGACCATGCCCCGCTCCAGGCCGGTGACGCACACGGTGTGGAACTCGAGGCCCTTGGCCCGGTGGAAGCTCAGGAGCTCGACCGCGTCGGCGTCGGCCGCCGGCAGGTCGTCGCGCAGCGCCGCCGCGAGGTAGGCCCGGAAGCCGTCGAGCGAGCCCGGGCCGGGCTCGGCGTCGAGGTACTCGCGGCCGAGCTGGACCAGCGCGGCGACGTGCTCGGCCCGCTCCGAGCCGGCCTCGGCGGTGTCGTCGGCCATGGCCGCGAGGTCGACGAGGTGCTCGGCGAAGCGCCGGCCCGGCGCGGCCCGGGCGGCGTCGGCGAGGGCGTCGAGCGCGGCCCGGACCTCGGGCCGGGCCAGGAACGCGCCCGGGCCGCGCACCCGGTACGGGATGTCGGCGGCGGTGAGCGCGGCCTCGAACCCGGCCGACTGCGCGTTCGTGCGGTACAGGACCGCCAGCGCCGACCAGGGCGTCCCGGCGCCGCGCGCGGCGCGCAGCCGCGCCGCGACCTGGCGGGCCTCGTCCTCGCCGGTGTCGTAGGCGTCGACGGTCGGGCGCGGGCCGGCGGGTCGGGCCGCGACGCGCCGCGGTCGGCCGCGTTGCCCGTCGCGCAGGACGGCCTCGGCGACGTCCACGATCTGGGGCGTCGACCGGTAGTTGCGCCCCAGCCGCACCGCCCGGCCGCCGGGGCAGTGGGTGGCGAACCCGGTCAGGTACGAGGGGTCGGCGCCGCCGAAGCCGTAGATGGCCTGGTCGGCGTCGCCCACCACGCAGAGGTCCGGGCGCCCCCCGACCCAGCCGCGCACGACCCGCCACTGCGCGGGGCTGACGTCCTGGAACTCGTCGACGAAGACGTGCCGGAAGCGCCAACGCTGCGCCGCCGCGAACGCGGCGTCGGTCTCGAGCGCGTCGGCGCACCGCCAGAGGAGGTCGTCGAAGTCGACGAGGCCGCGGCGGCGCTTCTCGAGCTCGTACCGCCGGTAGATCGCCGCCACCTCGGCCGCCGGCCGGGGCGGGGTCCGGCCGGCCGCGGCGACGGCCGCCTCGTACCGCTCGGGGTCGACGAGCCGGGCCTTCGCCCACTCGATCTCGCCCGCGAGCTCCGAGGCCGCGACGCGGGCGTCGGCGCCCCGCCGCGCCGTGAGGGGGACGAGCAGCCGGGCCTTCCGGTCCAGCAGCGCCGGGAAGGCCCGCCGACGCTCGGCGGCCCGGCCCCGCAGCTGGGCCAGGCACAGGGCGTGGATGGTCCCCGCGGTCACGAGGGGACGCACCTCGAGCGTCGCCAGCCGGTCCCGCAGCTCGGCCGCGGCCCGCCGGGTGAACGTCAGGGCGAGGACCCGCTCGGCGTCGAGGCGGCCGGTCGCGGCCCGCCAGGCGATGCGCCGGGTGAGGACCCGGGTCTTGCCGGCGCCGGCGCCGGCCAGCACCGCGAGCGGCGCGGCGTCGGTGACGACCGCCGCCCGCTGGTCGGGGTCGAGGCCGACCAGCAGCGCGTCGGCGTCCACGGCTCGGACCGTACCGAGGGCGTGTGACGGCCCCGCGGATGGTTCGAGGGGGGACGCGAGGGGGCCCCGAGTAGCCATCACGCCGAAGCGATCCGGGCTCCTCGGGGCCCCGGTTCCTTCGGGTCATGTCTCTCGCTCGCCGCACCCTCTCGCGAGGGACAGACTCGCAGCCCCAGACCGGCTGGAACACCACCGGTCCACGGTCTCGACCTTGACCCCGGCTTCCGGACACCCGAGGCGGGCCCGGGCTCCTTCGCCGACCGTCGCCCCGTCGACCCGTCTTCCGCACCGTCCCCCGGATCGCTCCGAGAACCGTTCGGGTCCGTGCCGTCGTGGCGTCGGCTTGGGCAAGGTACGCCGACGCGGTGCCGCGGTCAAGAGACTTTTGTGTCGAACGCGTTACGGTTCCGGCGGCGCGGTGTCACCGCGTGTTTGGCCATGGTGCAGGTCACGCCGGAACGCTTCGAGGAGCTGGTCGCCGACGCGCTCGACGCCGTGCCGGCCGAGCTGGCGTCGGCGATCGAGAACGTGGCCGTCATCGTCGCCGACTGGCCCCCGCGCGAGGACCGGGGCGGTGGCGGCGTGCTCCTCGGCCGGTACGAGGGGGTGCCCCTGACCCGACGCGACCCGACCCGCTACGCCGGCGTCGCCCCCGACCGCATCACGATCTTCCAGGGGCCGCTCTGCGCCCGCGCCACCGACGAGGCCGACCTCGCGGCGCAGGTGCGCACGACCGTCCTGCACGAGATCGGCCACTACTTCGGGCTGTCCGACGCGCGGCTGCGCGACCTGGGCTGGGCCTGACGGCGCCCGGGCCGCGCCCGTAGCATCGGTGGCGATGCGCGACCGGCACGGATGGCGCAACTGGGGTCGGACCCAGCAGTGCGACCCGGCCGCGGTCGAGCTGCCGGGCAGCGAACTCGAGGTCGCGGAGGCGATTCGCCGCGCCGACGCCGCCGGGCAGCGGGTCAAGGTGGTCGGCAGCGGGCACTCGTTCACCGACATCGCCTGCACCGACGGCCGCATGCTGTCGCTCGATCGGCTGAACCGGGTGCTGGCCGTCGACGAGCGGGCCCGCCTCGTCACCGTGGAGGCGGGCATCACGATCGCGCGCCTCAACGAGGAGCTGGCCGCGCGCGGGCTGGCGCTGCCGAACCTCGGTGACATCGATCGTCAGAGCATCGCCGGCGCCGTCGCCACCGCCACCCACGGGACCGGCGCGCGGTTCGGCGGCCTCGCCACGTTCCTGCGGGGCCTGCACCTCATCACCGCCGACGGGGAGACGCTGCGGTGCTCACCGGACGAGGAGCCGGAGGTGTTCCACGTCGCGCGCGTCGGCCTCGGCGCCCTCGGGGTCGTGACCCGGGTGACGCTGCAGTGCGTGCCCGCGTTCACCCTCCGCCACGTCGAGCGGCGACACCGCCTCGCCGACGTCCTCGCCGACCTGGACCGCTACGTGGACGCGAACGAGCACTTCGAGTTCTACTGGCTGCCCCACACTGACTCGTGCGCCACGATCGAGAACAACCGCACCGACGAGCCGGCCCAGGTGAAGAGCGCCTACAAGCGGTGGCGGGCCGAGGTCTTCTACCCCAACTACTTCTTCGGCGCGGTGGTCGCGGCCGGCCGGGCCGCGCCGAGCCTCGTGCCGCGCCTGAACGCGATCGTGGCCGGCGCGCTCGGCACGACCGAGCTGATCCAGCGCAGCGACCGCGTCCTCATCAGCACCCGCCTCGTCCGGTTCGCCGAGATGGAGTACGCGGTGCCCCGGGCCCGGGCCCGGGAGGCGGTCGACGGGGTCCGGGAGGTCGTCGAGCGGCGAGGGCTCCGGGTCAGCTTCCCGATCGAGGTCCGCTTCGTCGCGCCGGACGACATCCCGCTCAGCACCGCGTCCGGCCGCGACACCTGCTACGTGGCGGTGCACATGGCGCGCGGCGTTCCGTACGAGGAGTACTTCCGGGGCGTTGAGGCGGTCATGGACGGGCTCGACGGCCGACCTCACTGGGGGAAGCTGCACTTCCAGACCGCGGCGACGCTGGCGCCCCGCTACCCGGAGTGGGAGCGGTTCCAGGCCGTGCGGCGCAAGCTCGACCCCGAGGGCCGCTTCTCGAACGCGTACCTCGACCGGGTCCTGGGCCCCAACTAGCCGAGGATGCCGTTCCCGAGACGCCTCGTCTACGACGACGAGACGGTGGCGCTGGACCTCCGCCCGCACTGGTGGTTCTTCTCGCGGCACATCCTCACCGGGGTTCCGCTGCTCGCCCTCGTCGTGGCCACGGCCAGCATCCAGAGCGACGACCTCCGCAACGTCGTGCGGTGGCCGGTGGCGCTCCTCGTGCTGGTGTGGGCGGCGTGGCTCGGCCGGCAGTACCTGGCCTGGCTCCGCACCTGGTTCGTGGTCACCGACCAGCGGGTCCTGTACCGCACCGGCCTCGTCAGCCGCCGCGGCGTCGAGATCCCGCTCGACCGGATCACCGACATCCGCTACCACCAGGGCATCTGGGCGCGGCTCATCGGCGTCGGCGACCTGGACATCGAGTCCGCCGGGGAGGAGGGCGACACCCACTTCGAGGACGTGCGCCACCCCGACGACGTGCAGAACGAGATCTACGACCAGATGGAGGGGGCGGCCGAGCGTCGCACCCGCGCCGGCGCCGACGCCATCGGCCAGGCCGTCGTCCGCGCCATGGGCGACCAGGGGCCGCCCGCCGCCGGCACCGACCTCGCGGCCCGGATCGAGCAGCTGGCCCGGCTGCGCGACCAGGGCCTCATCACCGTCGACGAGTTCGAGCGCCGCAAGAACCACCTGCTCGACCAGCTCTAGTCGCCGTGCGGGTCGTCTCGCTCGTCCCGTCGGCCACCGAGACGCTGCTGGCGCTCGGGGTGCCGCCGATCGCCGGCACCCGGTTCTGCGACCAGCCCGGCCTGCCGACCGTCGGCGGCACGAAGAACCCCGACGTGCCCGGCGTCGTCGCCCTTCGCCCGGACCTCGTCGTCGTCAACAACGAGGAGAACCGCCGCGCCGACGCCGACGCGCTCCTCGCCGCCGGCCTGGCGCTCCACGACTGCTCGCCGCGCTCGGTCGCCGACGTCGGGCCCGCCGTCGTGGCCCTGGCCGAGGCCGTCGGCGCCGACGTGCCCCCACCCTTCGAGCCGTCGCGCTGGCGGGCGTGGCTCGCCGACGCCGCGCCGGCGCCCCTGGCGCGCCCGGCGGTGACGTTCGTCTGGCGGCGCCCGTGGATGACCCTCGGCCCGGACACCTACGGGGCGTCGGTCCTCGAGCGCGTCGGGCTCTCGCTCGCCGAGACCGGCGACGCCGCCGACCGGTACCCGACGGTGACGCTCGAGGCCGTGCGCGCCCGCCGGCCCGACCTGGCGCTCCTGCCGTCGGAGCCGTACCCGTTCGGTCGCCGGCACCTCGCCGAGGTCGAGGACGCGCTGCCCGGGACCGCGGTGACGCTCGTCGACGGGCGCGACCTGTTCTGGTGGGGCGCCCGCACCCCGGCGGCGGTGGCGCGCCTCGCCGCCGCGCTCAGCTGACGGGCACCGGGCCGGCGCCGTCGACGCCGCGGACCAGGAACGCCCGCGGCCGCAAGCGCGTCGCCGCCGCGTACCGCTCCGCGGCCCGGTCCAGCGCCGCCGCGTCCGCCGCGGTGGTCAGCGCGACGACGCACCCACCGAACCCGGCGCCGGTCAGCCGCGCACCGAGCGCGCCCTCCTCGAGGAGCAGGTCCACGAGGCGGTCGAGCTCCGGGGTCGACACCGCGAAGTCGTCGCGGAGGCTCGCGTGGCTGGCGACCAGCAGCCGGCCCACCCGCTCGACGTCGCCGGCGCGGAGCGCCGCCGCGGCCTCGAGGACACGGCCGTTCTCGGACACCACGTGACGCGCCAGCGGGTCGTCGGTGACCTGGTCGGCCCGCGCGTCGCGCAAGGAGGCCACACCGAGCCGCCGCGCCGCCGCCTCGCACGCGGCCCGGCGCGCCGCGTACTCGCTCGTGGCGAGCGTCCGGGGCAGGCCGCTGTGCACGACGCCGACCCGCACCGTGGCCGGCAGCGGCACGACCTCGACCGCGAGGGTGCGGCAGTCGAGCCGCAGCGCCGCGCCGGCGCGCCCGAGCGTCGACGCCAGCTGGTCCATGAGGCCGACCGGCACCCCGCTGGCCTCGACCTCGACCTGGCGGGCCGCGCCGGCGACCGACCGCGGGTCGCGATCGGGGCCCAGCGCCAGGACCAGGGCGACGCTGAGGGCCGCGCTCGACGACAGCCCCGACCCCAGCGGGACGGTCGACGAGACCGCGAGCTCGACGCCGGTGACGCCGGCGCGCCGGGCCGCGGCGGCGACGAACCGGCCCCACGCGGGCTCGACCGTCGCCGGCGGCCCGCGCTCCCACTCGACGACCCCGTCGACGTCGAGGGACCGGGCCCGAACCCGGCCGTCGCCGGTGGGGCGGACCCCGACCAGGCAGTCGCGGTCGATCGCCATCGGGAGGCAGAAGCCGTCGTTGTAGTCGGTGTGGTCGCCGACGAGGTTGACCCGGCCCGGCGCCCGCACGACGCGCGCCGACGCGTCGCCACCGAGGGCGTCGAGCACGGCCCGCACGCGCGACTGCACGGCGTCACGGTAGGCACGCGGCGGGCTGCGCACCGCGCCGACCGCGGCGCGCCGCCGCGGCGCGGTGGCCGCCCTAGGATCCGAGCGTGCAGCGCATCCGGAACTCGTGGGAGCTGGCCAAGGTCTCGTGGTCGGTGCTGCGGTCGGACAAGAGCCTGGCCGTGTTCCCGTTGCTCTCCGCCCTCGCCGGCCTCGCCGTCGTGGGCGTCGTCGCCGGCCTCATCGCCGCGACCGGCGTGAACAGCGCCAACGGCGGCAGCCTGAAGGGCATCGGCTACGTGTTCATCGCCGCCGGCTACATCGCGTCCGCGTTCGTGACCACCTACTTCCTCGGCGCGCTCGTGCACGGCGCCAACGAGGCGCTCGAGGGCCGCCACGCCGAGCTCGGCGAGTGCTTCGGCGCCGCGAACAGCCGGCTGCACCGCATCCTGCCCTGGGCCCTCGTGCAGGCGACGGTGTCGATCGTCATCCAGGCCCTCGAGAGCCAGCGGCTCATCGGCCAGATCGTCGCCAGCCTCATCGGCACCGCGTGGGCGGTGCTGACCTTCCTCACCGTCCCGATCATCATGCTCGAGGACCTCGGGCCGATCGTCGCCGTCAAGCGGTCCGGCCAGCTGCTCCGCCGGTCGTGGGGCGAGAACCTCACCGCCCAGGTGGGCTTCGGGATCTTCGGCTTCGTCGCCCTGCTCCCCGCCGCGCTCCTCGTCGCGATCGGCGCCGCCACCGGGAGCCTGGTGGTCGTCATCGCCCTCGCGACCGTCGCGGTGGCGTGGGCGCTCGTGACCATCCTCGCCGTCTCGGCGCTGAGCGGCATCTACCGGACCGCCCTCTACCGGTTCGCGGTCGACGGTGTCGCCCCGCCCGCCTTCGCCGGCGCCGACCTGCAGCACGCGCTCGGCCCCCGCCAGAACCGCCCCGGCCTCGGCTTCGGCGGCTGACCCGGGCCGCGGCCGCGGCCGCGGTCGCGGCTCCGGCTCAGCGGAAGGCGGGCAGCACCTCGGCGGCGAACCGGTCGATCGATCGGGGGTCGAACGGCGCCCGCAGGGCCACGTTCACCCAGTCGGCGCCGGCGTCCCCGTAGGCGGCGACGCGCTCGACGATCTCGGCCGGGCTGCCGGTGAGCGCGCTCGGGCGGATCCACTCGGTCAGGCCGCCGAAGCGGGCCTGCAGCTCCTCGTCGGTCCAGGCCAGCGTCAGGTTCACGCTCTTCTCGATCGTGGCCGGGTCGCGCCCCTCCCGCGCGCAGTGCTCGGCCAGGACCCCGACCTTGTGGCGGTAGACGTCGGGGGTGATGAACGGGATGTTCCAGCCGTCGGCGTGGCGCGCCGCGATGCGCAGCGTTACCCGCTCGCCACCGCCGCCGATCCAGAGGGGCAGGCGCGCCTGCACCGGCTTCGGCTCGCAGCGAGCCTCCTCGAGCGTGAAGAACTCGCCGTCGAAGTCGGCGACGTCCTCGGTCAGGAGCAGTCGCACGCAGCGGATGGCCTCGTCGAGCATGCGGAGGCGCACCGGCGCGGGCGGGAACGGGATCCCGTAGGCGGCGAACTCGCCCTGGTGCCACCCGGCGCCGAGGCCGAGCGTGACCCGGCCCGCGGCGAGGTGGTCGATCGTCGCCATGGCGTTGGCGAGCACCGCCGGGTGCCGGTAGGCGACGCAGTACACGAGGCTGCCGCACCGCACCCGCTCGGTCTCGAGCGCCAAGGCCGTGTGCGCGGCGACGGCCTCGTGGCACCGGGCGCCCGAGGTGGTGCCCTCGGCCGTCACCGTCGCGTCGGCGGCGTAGAAGTGGTCCCAGATCGAGATCCACCCGAACCCGGCGTCCTCGACGCGGCGCCACAGCGAGCGCAGCTCGTCGGTGGTGGTGTTCTGGAGCCCCGTGTGGACGCCGAACCGCACGGGGCACGATACCCAGGCCCGGTACCGTGATGCCGTGCTCCAGCTCGACACGGTCCCGCGCCTCCGCAAGCCCGTCCTCGTGCTCGCGATCGTGGGCTGGGTCGACGCCGGCGAGGCGGGCGCGCGCGCGGCGGCGTTGCTCTGCAACCAGCTCGAGGGCCGCCGCGTCTTCGCGCGGTACGCGCTCGACGACCTCGTCGACCTGCAGCAGACCCGCCCGACCGTCTCCCTCGTCGACGGCACCACCCGCCGGATCGTCTGGCCGACGATCGAGTTCGTCGCCGGCCGGGCCGGGCGCGACGTGGTGTGCTGCATCGGCCCCGAGCCGTCGCTGCGGTGGCCGACGGTCACCCACCAGCTCGTCGAGCTGGCCCAGCAGCTCGGGGTCGAGCTGGCGGTCGGGCTCGGCGGCATGCCGGCGGTGGTGTCGCACCGCCGCCCGGTGCCGGTGCTCGCCACCGCGACCGGGCCCGACCTGGCCCGCGAGGCCGGCGCCATCCGCACCGACTACCACGGCGCCACCGGCATGCAGACGGTGCTGCAGTGCGCGCTCGGCGACGCCGGCATCCCCGCCCTCGGGCTCTGGGCCCAGGTGCCGCACTACGTGTCCGCGACCCCGTCCCCGCCCGCGGTGCGGGCGCTCCTCTCGAGGCTCGGCGACCTCGCCAGCGTCGCCGTCGACCTCGGACCCCTCGAGGGCCAGGCCGACGAGTACACCTCGCGGGTCGAGGAGGGCGTGGCCGAGCGGCCCGACGTGGCCGAGCTGGTGACCGCCATCGAGGCCCAGGCCGAGGGCGAGGTCAGCGGCGACGAGCTCGCCGACGAGATCGAGCGGTTCCTGCGCGACCACTGACCCGCGGGCCCCGGGGCCGGGCCCGGCCTCCCGGCGAGCGTCCCGGCGGGGCCGCCGATTAGAACAGCCGCATGAGCGTCGTTCGCATCAACGCCATCACCGTGCCGAAGGAGCGGGCCGAGGAGCTCGAGCGCCGGTTCGCGGCGCGGGCCGGCCAGGTGGCCTCGTCGCCCGGGTTCGAGGCCTTCGAGCTGCTCCGGCCCACCGACGGCCGCGACGTGTACCTCGTGTACACGCGCTGGCGCTCGCAGGCCGACTTCGAGCGCTGGGCCCAGAGCCCCGCGTTCCAGCACGGCCACCGCGCCCACGCCCGCGAGGGGCCGGTCGGCACCGACAGCGCGCTGTGGTCCTTCGACGTCGTGCAGCACGAAGAGGCGGGCTAGGGCGCGGCGACGACGTCGTGCCCACCCTCCTCAGCTTCCACCACGTCTGGGCCTACGTCGCCATCTCCGCCAACGGGCTCGTCGGCGTGGCGGCGCTCGCGGCCTGGCGCGTCGAGCGGTGGCGGGGCCGGTGGGTGTGGATCGCCACGATCGTCGCCCAGGCCGCGATGATGCTGCAGGTGGTCGTCGGCGTCACCCTCCAGGCCAGCAAGCAGTACAAGGCGCCGACCTTCCACATCTTCTACGGCTTCCTGGCCTTCCTGACCGTCGGCCTCGCCTACCAGTACCGGCGCCAGATCCGCGGCCGACGCGAGCTGTACCTGGGGCTCGTCGGGCTGTTCATCATGGGCCTCGGCATCCGCGCCGTCCTCCAGGTCCACGGGTGACGCGCCGGATCCGAGTGCTGCTGCTGTTCGGCGGCCGGTCGGCGGAGCACGACGTGTCGCGCGTCAGCGCCGCCGCCGTCGCCGGCGCCCTCGACCCCGACCGCTACGAGGTCGTCCCCGTCGCGATCACCACCGCGGGCCGGTGGCTGCTGGCGGGCGAGGCCCGGGCCGCGCTGGCCGCCGGGCCCGCCGAGCTGCCGAGCGCGTTCCGGGTCGAGGGCGTCCCGGTGACCGAGCCGCCGGACCCGGCCGAGCCGGCGCTGGTGTCGCTCGAGGCCGACGCCCCCGACGCGCCCGGCCCCACCGACGTCGACGTGGTGCTGCCGCTCCTGCACGGCCCGTACGGGGAGGACGGCACCGTGCAGGGCCTCTTCGAGCTCGCCGACCTCCCCTACGTCGGCGCCGGGGTCGTCGGCTCGGCCCTGGGTATGGACAAGATCGCCATGAAGTCCGCGTTCGCCGCCGCCGGGCTCGACACCCCGCGCTGGCTGCCGCTCCGAGACGGCCACGACCGGGCCGCGTTCGCCGACCGGGTCGAGGCCCGGCTCGGGCTCCCGTGCTTCGTGAAGCCGGCGAACATGGGCTCGTCGGTCGGCGTGTCGAAGGCCCACGACCGCGGCGAGCTCGACGCCGCCATCGGCGTGGCGCTCGCCTTCGACGAGTGGGTGCTCGCTGAGGAGGCGATCGTGGGACGCGAGATCGAGGTCGGCATCCTCGGCGACGACCCGCCGGCGGCGTCCGTCCCGGGGGAGGTGGTCCCCGGCGACGAGTTCTACACCTACGCCGACAAGTACGAGGAGGACGCGGTCCAGCTGCTCACGCCGGCGCCGCTCGGCGCCGACCAGGCCGACGAGGTGCGCGCCCTGGCGGTGCGGGCCTTCGAGGCGTGCCGCGGCGAGGCGATGGCCCGCGTCGACTTCTTCCTGAGCGAGGAGCGGGGCTTCCTTGTGAACGAGCTGAACACCATCCCGGGGTTCACCCCCGTCTCGCAGTACCCGCGGATGTGGGCGGCCAGCGGCGTGCCGTACCCGGAGCTCCTCGACCGGCTCGTCGAGCTCGCCCTCGCCCGCCACGAGCGCCGCGCCCGTCGGGCCGGGCGGCAGCGGGGCGACCCCGGTGCCTAGAGGTTCACGACGGGGCAGGTGAAGGTGCGCGTGATGCCGTCCACGGCCTGGATCTGGGAGACCACCAGCTTGCCGAGGTCGTCGAGGCTCGGGGCCTCGGTGCGGACGATCACGTCGTACGGCCCCGTCACGTCGTCGGCCGCGACCACCCCGCCGATGCCCCGGACCGCGTCGGCGACGCGGGCGGCCTTCCCGACCTCGGTCTGGATGAGCACGTAGGCGGTGATGGCCATGCGGGTCCCCCTTGGCGTGGTGCCGGGATCGTAGTGGTGGACCGCGGATCCGTCTTCGCCGACCGCGTCGACGCCGGGCGTCGGCTCGCCGACGCGCTCCGCGACCGCGAGCTCGGCGACCGGGTCGTGGCCGGCATCCCGCGCGGCGGCGTCGTGGTGGCGGCCGAGGTGGCCCGGGCGCTCGGGGCGCCGCTGCGGGCGGTGGTGGCCCGCAAGGTCGGTGCGCCCGGCCACGCCGAGCTGGCCGTCGGCGCCGTCGGCCCCGACGGGGTGGCCGTGATCGACGAGCAGCTCGTGCGCCGGGTCGGCGCCACCGCGGACTTCATGGAGCGGGCCGTGGCCGCGGCCCGGGCCGAGGTCGACGCGCGTGTCGCCGCCCTGCCCGGCGTGCTCCGCCGCGCCGACGCCGCCGGGCGCACCGTCGTGGTGGTCGACGACGGGGTGGCGACCGGCGCCACCGCCGCCGCCGTGGGCCGGTGGCTGGCGACCACCGACGCGGCGCGGCGGCTGCTGGCCCTGCCGGTCGGGCCGCCCGAGACCCTCGCCGCGCTGCGCCGCGACTACGACGAGGTCGTGGCCGTCCAGACGCCGTCGTTCTTCGTCGCCGTCGGCCAGTGGTACCGCGACTTCGCCCAGGTGACCGACGAGGAGGTGGCGCGGCTCCTCGGGTGAGCGGCTACTCGGCGCCGAGGCGACGCTCGAGCGCGGCCAGCTCGTCCCACAGCGCCGCCGGCAGCCGGTCGCCGAAGCGCTCGAAGTGGGCGCGGATGGTCGGCAGCTCGCGCCGCCACGCCTCGGCGTCGACCGCGAGCGCCTCGCCGGCTCGGGCCCGGGCGGCGGCGTCGAGGCCCTCGAGGTTCAGGTCCTCGGGCCGGGGCACGGCCCCGATCGGCGTCTCGGCGGCGCCGGCCTCGCCCTCGAGCCGGCGGCAGATCCAGTCGAGCACCCGGGCGTTGTCGCCGAAGCCGGGCCACAGGAAGCTCCCGTCGGCGTCCTTGCGGAACCAGTTCACCGCGTAGATGCGGGGCAGCCGGCTCTCGTCGGTGCGCTCCGGCATCGACAGCCAGTGGGCGAAGTAGTCGCCCATGTGGTAGCCGCAGAAGGGCAGCATCGCGAACGGGTCGCGTCGCAGCTCGCCGAGGCCGCCGACGGCGGCGGCGGTCTTCTCGGAGCCCATGGTGCTGGCGACGAAGACGCCGTGCTGCCAGCCCCGGGACTCGGCGACGAGCGGGACCGTGCCCGCCCGCCGGCCGCCGAACAGGAAGGCCGAGATCGGCACGCCGGCGACGTCGTCGTACTCGGGGGCCAGGACCGGGCACTCGTCGAGCGGGACGCAGAAGCGGGCGTTCGGGTGGGCGGCGGTCCGGTCGGCCGCCGGCGTCCAGTCCTGGCGGCGCCAGTCGGTGGCGTGCTCGGGCGGCTCGCCGTCCATGCCCTCCCACCACACGTCGCCGTCGTCGGTGAGGGCGGTGTTGGTGAAGATGGTGTTGCGGGCCACCGTGCGCACCCCGTTCGGGTTCGTGCGCCGGTTCGTGCCCGGCGCGACGCCGAAGAAGCCGTACTCGGGGTTGATGGCGTAGAGCCGGCCGTCGGCGCCGAACTTCATCCAGGCGATGTCGTCGCCGACGCACTCGGCCCGCCAGCCGGGGAGGCTCGGGACCATGAGGGCCAGGTTCGTCTTGCCGCACGCGGACGGGAACGCCCCCGCGATGTAGTAGACGGCGCCGCTCGGGGCGGTGAGCTTGAGGATGAGCATGTGCTCGGCGAGCCAGCCCTCGTCGCGGGCGATGACCGAGGCGATGCGCAGCGCGAAGCACTTCTTCCCGAGCAGCGCGTTGCCGCCGTACCCGGAGCCGTACGACCAGATCTCGCGGGTCTCCGGGAAGTGCACGATCCACTTCTCGTCCGGGTTGCACGGCCAGACGTCGTCGGCCTGGCCCGGGGCGAGGGGGGCGCCGAGGGAGTGCATGCAGGGCACGAAGGCCCCGTCGTCGCCGAGGACGTCGAGGGCGCCCTTGCCGGCCCGCGTCATCACGACCATCGAGGCGGCGACGTAGGCCGAGTCGGTGATCTCCACGCCGATGTAGGAGAGGGGCGAGCCGAGCGGCCCCATGCTGAACGGCACCACGTACATGGTCCGGCCCCGCATGCAGCCTTTGAACAGCCGCTCGAGCCGGCCCCGCATCTCGGCCGGGTCCGTCCAGTGGTTCGTGGGGCCGGCGTCGGCCTCCCGCTCCGAGCAGATGAAGGTGCGGTCCTCGACCCGGGCCACGTCGCTCGGGTCGGTGCTGGCCCAGAAGGAGCCGGGCCGGCGGGCGGCGTCGAGCTCGACGAAGGTGCCGGCGTCGACGAGGGTCCGGCACAGCTGCTCGTACTCGGCCCGGGACCCGTCGCACCAGTGGACGGCGTCCGGCTCGCAGCGCTCCGCCATGGCCTCGACCCAGCGCAGCAGACCCACGTGCCGGGTCGGTGCGTCCACCACGGCTGACACGACGACGGGCTCCTCGGATGGGAACGGGGGATCGAGTCTACAAGTGGGCCCGCCGGGCCGCCCGAAGCGGGGCGTACGCTCCACGATTCGTGAGCTGGCTGTCGTGGATCGTCGTGGGCTTCGTCGCCGGGCTCCTCGCCAGGGTGGCGACCGGGCGGCGCCTCGGCTGCCTCGGCACCGTTGCGCTCGGGGTGGTGGGCGGGATCGTCGGCGGCGCGCTCTTCAAGGCCGCCGGCGGCGAGAGCATCAACCGGTTCTCGCTGTACTCGATCCTCGTCGCGTTCGTCGGCGCCACCGTCCTGCTGTTCCTGTGGGGCCTCGTCCGCGGGCCGCGGGCCCGCGACCGGTAGCGACGCGACCGCGCGCGGGTCGCCGCCGGGCGGTCAGACCTCGGCGGTGGGGAGCCCCAGGTCGGGCTCGGCGCCGATCCGCACCCGGGTCACCCGGCCCTCGCCGTCGAGCTCGAAGTTCACGCGCTGGCCCTGGCGCAGCATCCGGAACAGCGAGCCGGCCAGCGCGTCGGGGGCGAGGACCAGCTCGGCCCGGTCGCTGTCCCGGACGACGAGCCCCTCGCCGGTCTGCGGGTCGTAGATCCGGACCACGCCCTGCATCAGGGCTTCTGGACCTTGCCCGCCTTCAGGCACGAGGTGCAGACGTGGATGCGCTTCGGCGTGCCGTTCACGATCGCGCGCACCCGCTGCACGTTCGGGTTCCAGCGCCGCTTCGTGCGCCGGTGCGAGTGGCTGAGGCGCATGCCGAACCGCGGCGCCTTGCCGCAGACGTCGCACACCGATGCCATCACGCGCTCCAGGGTCGAGGGGGCCCTCGACGATAGCCGCGTCCGTCGGCGAACCGCGAAGCATGCGCCGCTACCATCCGCCGGAGTGCAGCCCTCCACGGTGCTCGACGACCTCGACGGGGCCGCCTGGGCCCGCGTCGTCACCACCTACCGCGACGCGCTGCGCGCCCACCAGGAGGAGCTGAACCGGCTCAACGTCTACCCGGTGCCCGACGGCGACACGGGCACGAACATGACCCTGACGGTCGAGTCGGTGGTGGCCGAGCTCGGCGACGCGCGCCGCATGGACGACGTCTGCCAGGCCGTCGCCCACGGGTCGCTGATGGGCGCCCGCGGCAACTCGGGCGTGATCCTCTCCCAGATCCTGCGCGGCCTCGCCGACGGGTTCCGGGACCGCAAGGTCGTGACCGTCGACGACCTCGTGGCCGCGCTCCGGCGGGCGTCCGACGCCGCCTACCAGGCCGTGGTGCGCCCGGTCGAGGGCACGATCCTCACCGTGAGCCGAGCCGCCGCCGAGGCCGCCGAGGCCGCGCGCGCCAACGGGGCCGCGACGCTCGACGCCGTGCTCGAGGCGGTGGAGGCCGCCGCCCGCGACGCCGTCGACCGCACCCCCGAGCTGCTGCCGGTGCTGAAGGACGCCGGCGTCGTCGACGCCGGCGGCCGCGGCTTCGCCCTGCTCGTCGAGGCCTTCCTCCACGTCGTCGACGGGCGGCCGGTGCCCGAGCCGGAGCCGGTCGCGACCCCCGCCGCGGTCGCGGCCCACCAGCGCGGCGAGGACGTGCACCCGCTCCGCTACGAGGTCATGTACCTGCTCACCGCGGAGGACCGGACCATCCCGGGGTTCAAGGACGCCTGGGACGCGATCGGCGACTCGATCGTCGTCGTCGGTGGCGACGGCACCTGGAACTGCCACGTGCACACGAACGACGTCGGCGCCGCCATCGAGGCCGGCATCGAGGCCGGGCGGCCGTGGAAGATCCGCGTGACCGACCTCGCCGAGCAGGTCGAGGAGGAGCACTGGGTCCGTCAGGCCGCCGAGGCGGCCGAGCGGGCCCTCGCCCGGTCGGTGCCGACGGCGGTGGTGGCGGTGGCGGTCGGGGAGGGGATCGGTCGGCTGCTGCGCAGCGTCGGCGTGCAGGCCGTCGTCGCCGGCGGGCAGTCGATGAACCCGTCGACGGCCCAGATCCTCAGCGCCGTCGACAGCGTCGACGCCGAAGGCGTCGTGGTCCTGCCGAACAACAAGAACATCGTCGCCGTCGCCCAGCAGGTCGACGCCCTGTCGAAGCACCGGGTCGAGGTGGTGGAGACCCGCTCGGTCGTGGAGGCGCTGGCCGCGCTCGTGTCCTACGACCCGGACGCGGACCTCGACACGAACGCGCGGGCGATGACCGAGGCGGCCGGCCGGGTCCGGGCCGGCGAGGTCACCCGGGCCGTGCGCGACAGCGTGGGCCCGAACGGGCCGATCGCGCGCGGCGACTGGATCGCGCTCGCGGACGGGGGCATCTGCGCCGTCGCCCCGTCGGCGGTGGAGGCCGCGGTCGCGCTCGTCGAGCACCTCGTCGACGCCGACAGCGAGCTCGTCACCGTGCTCGTCGGCGCCGACGCCCGACCCGGTGACACCGACCGCCTCCGGGACTGCGTGGGGCTGGCCTGCCCCCACGTCGAGCTCGAGGTGCACGAGGGCGACCAGCCGCTCTACCCGTACCTCATCGGCGTCGAGTAGCGCGTGCCCGAGCAGTCGGGCCTGACCCTGCGCGAGCTGCGCGACAAGCCGGTGGGCGCGCTGCGGGCGGTCGGCGCCCGGCTCGAGGCCCAGCTGGCCGAGCTCGGGATCACGACCGTCCTCGACCTCCTCGAGCACTACCCGCGCCGGTACCACGACCGCACCACGGTGGCCGACATCGCCAACCTGGCCCTCGGCCAGGAGGCGACGGTGACCGGCGAGCTGAAGCGGGTCACGGTGCGGCGGCCCCGAAAGGGTCGGCCCATCGTCGAGCTCGAGCTCTTCGACGGCACCTCGTACCTGCGGCTCACGTTCTTCAACCAGGAGTACCGGGCCCGTCTCGAGGCCGGCACCGAGGTGTCGGTGTTCGGCCGGGTCGAGCTCTACCGGGGCCGGCGTCAGATGGTGAACCCGGCCCTCGACGTGCTCGGCCGCCACGGGGAGGCGACGACCGGGGTGCTGCTGCCGGTGTACCCGCAGTCGGGGAAGGCCGGGATCCACAGCTGGCAGCTGCGGCGGCTCGTCGCCCAGGCCCTCGAGCGCACCCGGCCCCGCGGGTTCGCCGACCCGCTCGACGACGAGCTCCGGCGAGCCCGGGGCCTCCTCGACCGGACCGCCGCCTACTGGGGCATCCACCAGCCCGCCACCCTCGACGAGGCGCGGACGGCCCGGGAGCGGCTGGCCTTCGACGAGTTCCTGCGCATCCAGGTCCGCCTCGTCGTCCACCGCCGCGCCATCGAGGGCGAGCGCACCGGCATCGAGCACCAGGTGGACGGGCCGCTCCTCGACGCCTTCCTCGCCCACCTCCCGTTCGCGCTCACCGGGTCGCAGCGGCGGGCCGTCGCCGACATCGGCGACGACCTGGCCGCACCGGCGCCGATGCACCGGCTCCTCCAGGGCGAGGTCGGCTCGGGCAAGACCGTGGTCGCCCTCGCCGCCCTGCTCGTCGCGGTGCAGGGCGGCTACCAGGGGGCGTTCCTCGCCCCGACCGAGGTGCTCGCCGAGCAACACGAGCTCACGCTGCGGTCGCTCGTCGACGGGCTGACGGTGCCGGCGCCCGGGAGCCTGCTCGGCGACCGGCCGGTGCGCGTCGCGCTCCTCACCGGCCGCACCCCCGGTGCCGACCGTCGTCGCCTCGACGAGGGGCTCCAGCGCGGGGAGGTCGACATCGTCGTCGGCACCCACGCGCTGCTCGAGGAGGGGGTGTCGTTCCCGCGTCTCGGGGTGGCGGTCATCGACGAGCAGCACCGCTTCGGCGTCGAGCAGCGCGACGTGCTGCGCGGCAAGGGCGACGACCCGGACGTGCTCGTCATGACGGCGACGCCGATCCCGCGCACCGCCGCCATGCTCCTCTACGGCGACCTCGACAAGTCGGAGCTGCGCGAGCTGCCGGCGGGCCGGGCGCCGGTGGACACCGAGCTCGTCGGGCCGAGCCCGCTCGAGCGGACCGGGGTCTACGACCGGCTCCGGCGCGAGGTCGCCGCGGGCCGCCAGGCCTACGTGGTGTGCCCGCTCGTCGAGGGCTCGGACCGGGTCGTCGCTACCGCCGCCACCGCCGAGTACGAGCGCCTGGGGCGCGAGGAGCTCGCCGGGCTGCGGCTCGGGCTCCTGCACGGCCAGCTCCCGGCGGGCGACAAGGAGGAGGTCATGCGCCGCTTCCGGGCCCGGGACCTCGACGTGCTCGTCGCCACGACCGTCATCGAGGTCGGCGTCGACGTGCCGAACGCCACCGTCATGGTCGTCGAGGACGCCGACCGGTTCGGGCTCCTCCAGCTGCACCAGCTCCGGGGCCGCATCGGGCGGGGCGCCCACCGCTCCTGCTGCTTCCTGCTCGCCGACCCGAGCACCCCCGAGGGCCAGGCCCGGCTCGAGGCCATGCGCGGCACGACCGACGGCTTCGAGCTGGCCGAGCGCGACCTCGAGATCCGCGGCGCCGGCGCCGTGTTCGGCGAGCGGCAGTCCGGGTTCAGCGACCTGAAGCTCGGTCGGCTGCCCCGGGACGAGCCCGTCGTCGTCGAGGCCCGCGCCGCCGCCGAGCGGATCCTCGACCTCGACCCGAGCCTGGCCGGCCACGACGCCCTGCGCGACGAGTTCGAGGACCTCTACCCCGAGGACGCCGCCGAGTTCCTCTTCAAGAGCTGATGGCCCGGCCGCGGCTCCGCGTCGTCGCCGGCGAGGCGCGCGGTCGCCGGCTCGTGGCGCCGCCCGACGCCCGGCCCACCGCGGCGCGCGTCCGCGAGGCGCTCTTCGGCGCCCTCGGCGACGCCGTCGTCGACGCGCACGTCCTCGACCTCTACGCCGGCAGCGGCGCCCTCACGGTCGAGGCGCTCTCGCGCGGCGCCGCGGTCGCGGTGCTCGTCGACCGGGACCGGGCCGCGGTCGACGCCTGCCGACGGAACCTGGAGACGACGGGCTACACGGACCGGGCCCGCGTCGAGGCGGCCGACGTCGAGCGCGTCGTGGCCGCGCCGCCGCCGCCCGAGGCGCCCTTCGACCTCGTGCTCTGCGACCCGCCGTACGGCCGCGCCGAGGCGCTCGGGTCGGTGCTCGCGGCCCTCGGCCGCCCGGGCTGGCTGACCGCCGGCGCCCGGCTCGTGCTCGAGACCGCGACCGGCGTCGACCCAGCGGTCCCGCCCGGCTTCGACGTCCGGTCACGGCGCACCTACGGGGATACGCTCCTCACGACCGTCGGTCCCGTCCGCAGTCCCTGAGGAGCCGTCCGCGTGGCCACCGCGCTCTGCCCGGGTTCCTTCGACCCGGTCACCAACGGACACCTCGACATCATCGAGCGCACCGCGCGCCACTTCGACGACGTCATCGTGGCCGTGATCCGCAACCCCCAGAAGTCCCAGTCCCTGTTCACGCTGGCGGAGCGCCAGGAGATGCTCCACGAGGTCACCGCGCACCTCTCGAACATCCGGATCGAGTTCTTCAAGGGCCTGCTCGTCGACTTCGCCAAGGACCACGGCGGCGAAGCCATCGTGAAGGGGCTGCGCGCGGTGTCGGACTTCGACTACGAGCTGCAGATGGCGCAGATGAACCAGTCGCTCTCGGGCATCGACACCTTCTTCATCTCGACCAGCCCCCAGTACTCGTTCCTGTCCTCGAGCCTCGTGCGGGAGGTGGCGCGCTACGGCGGCGACGTCTCGAGCATGGTCCCGCCGATCGTCGCCAAGCGCCTGGCCGAGCGCTTCGGCGGCGGGACGGGATGAGCGAGGCCGAGGCCCGCCACCTCGAGGGGGCGCTCCAGCACCTCCGCGACATGATCGAGACCGCTCGGACCATGCCGATGTCGGCCTCGGTGCTCGTGAACCGCGACGAGGCCATGGAGCTCGTCGACCGGGCGCTCCAGAACCTGCCCGCCGAGCTCCGCCACGCCCGCTGGCTCCTGAAGGAGCGCCAGGAGTACCTGGAGCAGGCCAAGCGCGAGGCCGAGGGGCTCCTCGACTCGGCCCGGGTCCAGGCCGAGCGGATGGTGGAGCGCAGCGACATCGTGCGGGAGGCCCGCAACCGGGCCCAGCAGATCATCGTCGACGCCGAGGCCGAGGGGCGTCGCCTCCAGCACGCGGCCGAGGACTACGTCGACCAGCGGCTCGCGACCCTCGAGGGCCTCCTCGACCGGACCGCGGCCGGGGTCCGGAAGGGGCGGGAGCGCCTGGCCGTCGACCTGCCCGAGGAGGACGAGGGCGAGGAGGCCGAGGAGGAGGTCCCGGTGTTCGACCAGGACCAGACCGGCCCCGCCACCGCCCCACCCCCCGGCTGACCCCGCCCTGAACGCTCCCTGAACCCCCCAAAGGGCGCGATTCGCCCATCGGAGGCGCGACGGCGCCGCTGGTATCCTGGACCACCGCTCCCGCCGCCGAGGCCGACCCCATGTCCCGCTTTCGTCTTGACGTCGCCGACCTGCTGGCCCAGCCCGGCGCCCGGCGCACCGTCCGGCTGGCCGAGCCGCTGGACGACCTGGCCGGCTCCGCCGCCGTCGTCGAGGGCCCGGTGGCGGTGGCCCTCGACCTCGAGCGGGTCTCGGAGGGGATCGTGGTCCGGGGCTCGGTCTCGGCCACCTGGCGGGCCGACTGCAGCCGCTGCCTCTCGGAGGTGCGCCGCCCCCTCGAGGTCCACGTCGACGAGCTCTTCGAGCCCCACCCCGTGCCCGGCGAGACCTACCCCCTCGAGGGCCACGAGCTGGACCTCGACCCGCTGGTGCGCGACGCGGTGCTCCTCGAGCTGCCGCTGGCCCCCCACTGCGAGCCGCCGTGCGCGCCCCCCGGCGCCGACGACGCCGCCGCCGACGACGAGGTCGACCCCCGGTGGGCCGCCCTCTCCGAGCTCGAGCTCTGAACCCCAGAGGAGACCCCGATGGCCGTCCCCAAGCGCAAGACCCCGCGGGCCCGCACCCACAGCCGCCGGTCGGCGAACCGCCGCCTCGACCCGCCGCCGCGGTCGCTGTGCCCGAACTGCGGCGCCGTGAAGCTGCCCCACCGGGTGTGCGCCAACTGCGGGCACTACCGGGGCCGGCAGCGCATCGAGGTGGACTGAGCCCGTGCGCCGGCCGCCCTGCACGGTCGCGGTCGACGCCATGGGCGGCGACCGGGCGCCGGGCGAGATCGTCGCCGGGGCCCTCGACGCCGCCGCCGCCCTCGACGTCCGGATCCTCCTTTTCGGGCGCGCCGAGGAGCTGACCCCCCTCCTGCCGGACCCGCCGCCGGGCGGCGTGGAGCTCGTCGACGCCCGCGACGTGATCGCCATGGACGACGAGCCCGTCAGCGCGGTCCGGAAGCAGAAGGACGCCTCGATCGTGCGCTGCGCCCGGGCGGTGCGCGTCGGCGACGCCGACGCCATGGTCAGCGCCGGCAACACCGGCGCCGTCACCACCGCGGCGGTGCTGCGCCTCGGCCGCTTCAAGGGGGTGCCGAACCCCGCCATCGCGGTCCCGATCCCGGTGCCCGGCGGGCACCCCCAGGTCCTCGTGGACGCCGGCGCCGTCGTCGGCGCCTCGGCCGAGCGGCTGGTCCAGTACGCGCGGATGGGCGGCGCCTACGCCCGCGCCCGCTACGGCCTCGACGCCCCGACCATCGGCCTGCTCTCGAACGGCGAGGAGCCCGGCAAGGGCGACGACCTCCGGAAGGAGGCCCACGAGCGGCTCGGCTCGGTCCCCGGGTTCATCGGCAACGTCGAGGGCAGCGACTTCATGCACGCCGGGCGGGCCGACGTGGTCGTCGCCGACGGGTTCACCGGCAACGTGGCCCTGAAGAGCATGGAGGCGGCGCTGCGCTCGCTCGCCGGCGTCGTGTTCCGGGCCCTCGACGCCAGCCCCGAGGCCCGCGAGGCGGCGAAGGTCGTGCTGCCCCTCCTGCTGGCGGCGGCCGAGGTCTACGACCCCGACCTCACCGGCGGGGCCGTCCTTCTCGGCGTCGACGGGGTCTGCGTCATCTCGCACGGCGCCTCGTCGGCGCGGGCCGTCGTGAGCGCGGTGCGGGTCGCGGCGGAGTGCGTCCGGTCGGGGGTCATCGGCCGGATGCAGGAGGCGGTCGCCGATGCCGGCTGAGACCCACGTGGAGCGCGCCCCGCTCGGGCCCGACGGCGTCTACGCGCTGCTGCGGGAGCGGCTGGCCGCGATCCTCGAGATCGACGAGGCCCGGATCACCCTCGACGCCTCGTTCGCCGACGACCTCGACGCCGACTCGCTCGCGCTCATCGAGCTGGTCGAGGAGCTCGAGGAGGAGCTGGGGGAGCGCACGGTCGGGTTCCGGGTCGACGACGAGGACCTCGCCGACCTGCGCACCGTGCGCGAGGCGGTGGACTACATCGTCGCCCGGCTCGACGAGGGGGGCGACGGCACGTCATGAGCGCCGACGAGCGGGCCCGCCTCGAGGGGGCGCTCGGCCACCAGTTCCGCGACCCGCGCCGGCTCGACGCCGCGCTGGTGCACCGCTCCTACTGCGCCGAGCACGCCGACTCCTCGTCGAACGAGCGCCTCGAGTTCCTCGGCGACGCCGTCCTCGGCCTCGTCGTGACGACCCACATCTACGACGAGTACCCCGAGCTGCCCGAGGGCGCGCTGGCGAAGGTGCGAGCCGCGGTGGTGAACGCCGAGGTGCTCGCCGACCTCGCCACCCGGGTCGGCCTCGGCCCGGCGCTGCTGCTCGGCAAGGGCGAGGCGGCGTCGGGCGGGCGCACGAAGCCGTCGATCCTCGCCGACGCCATGGAGGCGGTGATCGCCGCCGTGTACCTCGACGGCGGCTGGACCGCGGCGTGGGACCTCGTCGTCGGCCTCCTCGGCGACCAGATCGCCGAGGCCGCCGCCGGGCCCGGCGGCCAGGACTACAAGACGCGCCTGCAGGAGCTGGCGGCCCGGCGCTTCGACCAGCTCCCGCGCTACCAGGTCCGGGCCGAGGGCCCCGACCACTCGAAGCGCTTCTACGCCACCGTGCGCCTCGACGGCCAGGCCCGCGGCGAGGGCGAGGGCCGCTCGAAGAAGCAGGCCGAGCAGGCCGCGGCGCACGCGGCCTGGCAGACCCTGCACGACACCGAGGACCAGGCGGATGCCGGAGCTTCCTGAGGTCGAGGTGGTGCGCCGCGACCTCGAGCGCGAGGTCGTCGGGAAGCGCGTGAAGGCGGTCGAGGTCGACGGCATGCGGTCGGTGCGCCGGCACCACAACCGCAAGCAGTTCGCGCACCGCCTCGAGGGCAAGCGGATCACCGGCGTCGAGCGACGCGGCAAGTACATCCTCGTGCGCCTCGAGGGCGGCGACGTGCTCGTCATCCACCTCGGCATGTCGGGGCAGCTGCTGCGGGCCAAGACCTCCCGCGAGGCTCGGAGCAAGCACACCCACGTCGTCATCACCTTCACCCAGGGCGGCCAGCTGCGCTTCGTGGACCCGCGCACCTTCGGCGAGATGTTCGTGACCGAGGCCGACGCGCTGAACAAGGTCACCGAGCTCAACCACCTCGGCCTCGACCCGCTCGAGACCGCCATGTCGTGGGAGCACTTCGGCCAGCTCATCTCGCAGCGTCACGCCAAGCTGAAGCCGCTGCTCATGGACCAGCGCTTCCTGGCCGGGATCGGGAACATCTACAGCGACGAGATCCTCTGGGGCGCGGGGCTGCGCTGGGACCGCATGAGCGACTCGCTGTCCTCGCAGGAGGTCCGGCGGCTCTACCGGGCCATGGTCGAGACCCTCCAGGACGCGGTGAAGTACCGCGGCTCGTCGCTCGCCGACGAGCAGTACGTGGACCTGTTCGGGCGCCCGGGCGACTTCCAGCTCCACCACAACGTCTACGCCCGCGACGGCGAGTTCTGCCGCCGGTGCCGGCACGTCATCCGCCGCGAGCGCTACGGCGGTCGCTCCACCTTCTACTGCGAGGCGTGCCAGGTCTGAGCGCCGTGACCGAGCGCGTGCGCCGACACCTGTGGATCTCGGGTCGGGTCCAGGGGGTCTTCTACCGGGACCGGTGCCGGGCCGAGGCGCTCGCCCACGGCCTGGCCGGCTTCGTCCGCAACCTGCCCGACGGCCGCGTCGAGGTCGCGCTCGAGGGCCCGCCCGCCGCCGTCGCCGCCGTCGAGGCGTGGTGCCGGTCGGGGCCCCGCGGGGCCGCGGTCCACCACGTCGAGGCGCGCGACGAGGCCGCCACCGGGGCCACCGGCTTCGCGGTGCGCTGAGCCGCGGCGCCCGGCACTCCCTTGGCAGCCGCGAGGCCGTCGCTACGATCCGACGAGGAGAAGGGACGGCCGCTCGTGTTCCTGAAGTCGCTCACCCTGAAGGGCTTCAAGTCCTTCGCCGACACGACGTCGCTCGACTTCGAGCCGGGCGTGACCGTCGTCGTCGGCCCGAACGGCTCCGGGAAGTCGAACCTCGTCGACGCCGTGGCCTGGGTCCTCGGCGCCCAGGGCCCGCGCACGCTGCGCGGGGCGCGCATGGAGGACGTCATCTTCGCCGGCACCCCGAGCCGGCCCCCGCTCGGGCGGGCCGAGGTGTCGCTCACCATCGACAACACGGCCCGCCTGCTGCCGATCGAGTTCAGCGAGGTCACGATCACCCGCAGCCTGTTCCGCACCGGCGAGTCCGAGTACGAGCTGAACGGCGTCCCCTGCCGGCTGCTCGACCTCCAGGAGCTGCTGTCCGACACCGGGATCGGGCGCCAGCAGCACGTGATCGTCGGGCAGGGCCAGCTCGACACCATCCTGTCCGCCACCCCCGAGGACCGGCGCGCCATCGTCGAGGAGGCGGCCGGGATCCTGAAGTTCCGCCGCCGCAAGGAGCGCGCGGAGCGCCGCCTCGCCGCCACCGAGGGCAACCTGGTGCGGCTCCAGGACCTGCTGCGCGAGGTGCGCCGCCAGCTCGCCCCCCTCCAGCGGCAGGCCGAGGCGGCCCAGCGCCACGGCGACGTGGTCGCCGAGCTGCGCGCCATCCGCCTCTACCTCGTCGGCCACCAGCTGGCCGGCTTCCAGACCCGGCTGGCGCGCCTCCACGACGAGCGAGAGGGCCTCGCGGCCCGGGACCGCGAGCTCCACGACCGGCTCGCCGCCCTCGACGAGGACGTCATCGACGCCGAGCACTCGCTCACCGCCCTCGGGGTCGAGGGCCTCGCCGAGTGGGTGGCGCGCGCCGAGGCGCTGCGCGAGCGGGGCCGAGGCCTCGGCGCCCTCCTCGCCGAGAAGCGACGCGGCCTCGAGCGCGAGCTCGCGGCGGCCGCCGACGCCGGCGTCGTCGAGACCCTCGTGGCCGACGCCGTCGCGCTCCGCGGCGAGCTGGCCGCCCTCGACGCCGGCGAGCTGGTGCTGCCCGACACCGACGCCCTCGTGGCGGTCGAGACCGCCGACGACACCCTCCGCGCCGCCGAGGAGCGGTGGCGAGCCGCCGAGGTGGAGGCCGCGCGCGCCCGCGCCGGCGCCGAGTCGCTCGAGCGGCAGCGGCGCGTCGCGCGCGCCGAGGCCGCCGCCGGCGAGCTCGAGCCGCTCGACGGCGTGCTCGGACCGCTCGTCGACCACCTCGAGATCGACGACGGCGCCGAGGCGGCGGTCGGCTCCGCCCTCGGCGACGCCATGCGCGCCGTCGTGGTGCGCGGCGCCGCGGCGCGCCCGGCGATGGCTCGGCTGCACGCGGGGGAGACCGGCGCCCTGCTCGTCGTGCTCGGCGACCGGGCCGACCCGCCGTCCCTCGACCTGCCGACCGGCGCCCGACCGCTCGGCGACGCCGTCCGCGCCCGCGACGACGAGCTGCAGCGGGCGCTCACGCGCCTCCTCGCCGGTCACGTCCTCGTCGACGACTGGCGGGCCGCCCTCGACGTCGTCGCCGAGCGGCCCGAGCTGGTGGCGGTCACCGCCGACGGCGACCGCATCGGCGGCCAGGGGACGTGGAGCGTCGGCGGCGGCCACGCGCCCGCGATCACCCCGCGGGCGCTCCACGAGGCCCAGGAGCGGGCCACGACGGCCGAGGTCGCCCGGGCCGAGGCCGAGCGCACGGTGGAGGCCGCCCGCGCCACGCTCGGCGCCGCGCGGGCCGCCGAGCTGCGACGCGCCGCCGCCGAGGAGCGTCGGGCCGTGCTCGGCGCCCGGCTCGCCGACGTCGAGGGCCGCCTCGCCGCCCGCGACCCCGAGGCGCAGGCCACGGCCGAGCGGCAGCGGCGGGCGCTCCTCGACCGCGACGAGTCGCTCGGCGGCGTGGCCCGGCGGCTGGCGGAGCACCGGGCCCGCGCCGACGCCCTCGCCGAGCGCCTCCGGGACCGGCGCCGTCGCGAGACCGAGGCGGCCCGGGTGTCGGCCGAGCAGCTCGACCGGCTCCGCGGCGAGCGCCGAGCGCTCGAGCAGGAGCTCACCGGGGTGCGGGAGCGGCTCGGGCGCGTCGACGTCGACGACGCCGAGGCGCGGCTCCGCCTCGACGCCACCGTCGAGTCGCTGCGCAGCCAGTTCGACGTCGAGCCCCACGTGGCGCTCGACGCGCCAGCCCCCACCGTCCCCGAGGGCACCACGCTCGCCGGTCGGGCCCGCGAGCTCGAGCGCGACCTCCGCCTCATGGGACCGATCAACCCGCTCGCCCTCGAGGAGCACCGGTCGCTCCAGGCCCGCCACGAGTTCCTCGAGTCCCAGCTCGAGGACGTCCGGGCCAGCCGCCGAGAGCTGAACCGGGTGCTGCGGGCGGTCGACCGGGAGATCGTGCGCGTCTTCGAGCAGGCCTTCGCCGACGTGAGCACCCACTTCACGAACCTGTTCGCGACGCTCTTCCCGGGCGGGGCGGGGCGGCTCACCCTCATCGACCCCGACGACCTGCTGAACACCGGCATCGAGGTCGACGCCCGCCCGTCGGGGAAGACCGTGCGGCGCCTGTCGCTGCTCTCCGGCGGCGAGCGCTCGCTCACCGCCCTCGCCTACCTGTTCGCGGTGTTCCGGGCCCGGCCGTCGCCCTTCTACCTGCTCGACGAGGTGGAGGCCGCCCTCGACGACGTGAACCTGCACCGCTTCCTCGACCTCGTCCACGAGTTCCGCAACGAGGCCCAGCTCGTCATCGTCACCCACCAGAAGCGCACGATGGAGGCCGCCGACATCCTCTACGGGGTCACGATGCCGCCCGGCGGCTCGACGCGAGTCGTCAGCGAGCGGGTCGCCGACCCCGTCGGCGCCTGACCCGACCGATGGCGGGCATCGCGATCGGGGTCCTGCCGGCGCGGCTGCTCGCCGCGGGCGGCAACGCCGCCGACCTCCAGCGCGCCTGCGGGTCGCCCGGCACCCGCTCGTGGCTCTGCGAGACCGTCTTCCGGATCACGGGCAGCAACGGGGCCGCCGACGTCGCCGACGCGGTCTCCCGGCCGGCCGGCATCGCGCTCGTGGTCGTCCTCGCCTTCGTCGCCACCCGCGTCAGCCGCCGGCTCGTGCGGCGCCTCGCCGACCGGCTGAAGGCCGGCACCGTCCCGGGCACGACCACGTCGCTGCGTCGCACCCAGCGCGCCGACACCACCGCCGCGGTGCTCGGCAGCACCGTCGCCGTCGTCATCTGGACGGTGGCGGTCATCACCGTGCTCGGCGACCTCGGCGTGGAGCTGGCCCCGCTGCTGGCCGGCGCCGGCGTCGCCGGGGTCGCGCTCGGCTTCGGGGCCCAGGCCGTGGTGCGCGACTTCCTCGCCGGCACGTTCATGCTCCTCGAGGACCAGTTCGGCGTCGGCGACGTGATCGAGGTGGGCACCAGCGGCACCGCGGTGTCCGGCTCCGTCGAGTCGCTCACGCTGCGCGTCACCCGCATCCGCGACGTCGAGGGGACCCTGTGGTCGGTGCCGAACGGCGAGATCCGGCGCGTCGGCAACAAGGCCCAGCAGTGGGCCCGCGCCGTGCTGGACCTGGCGCTCGCGCCCGACACCGTCGTCGCCGACGCCACCACCGTCATCGCCCGGGTCGCCAGCGAGCTGCGCGCCGACCCGGCGTGGCACGGTCGGATCCCCACCGAGCCCGAGGTGTGGGGCGTCGAGCACCTCGAAGGCGACCGCGTCGTGATCCGGCTCGTCGTGCGCACGATGCCCCTGGCGCAGTGGGACGTCGCGCGCGCCCTGCGCGCCCGACTGAAGGTCGCGTTCGAGGACGCCGGCATCGACCTCGCGGTCGCGCAGCTCATCACCACCGGCGCCGAGCGAGCGCCGCGCCGCGGCGGCGATGGTCAGGAGGACGCCGGATAGCATCGACGCGCTGATGCTCACGACCACTGGTGTCGTCATCCTCGTGCTCATCCTGGCGTTCGCAGCCTTCCTCCTCGCGCTCCCCGGCGTGCTCGGCCGGCGGGAGCGACGCCGGCGCGCCGAAGCCGAAGCCGACGCCGACGTCGCCGAGCCGGCCATCGACGCGCCGGACGCCGCGACCGGTGAGCGCCTCGAGAGCGGGCTGGCGAGCAGCCGGAAGCCGTTCCGGACCCTGCGCGACCGCTGGCGCGCCCGTCGCCTCGACGACGAGGCGTGGGAGGACCTCGAGGAGACGCTGCTGCTCGCCGACGTCGGCGTCCCCATGACGGCGCGGCTCCTCGAGTCCCTGCGGGCCCGGGCCCGGCGCGACGGCGTCCGCGACGCCGACGGGCTCACCCCGCTCCTCGAGGCCGAGATCACGGCCGCCTTCGACCACCCCGACCGGGCCCTGCACCTCGAGCCGGGACGACCGAGCGTGTGGCTGCTGGTCGGGGTCAACGGCGTCGGCAAGACGACGACGGCGGCGAAGCTGGCCCGACGCGAGCGCGAGGCCGGGCGCCGCGTCCTGCTCGTCGCCGCCGACACCTTCCGCGCCGCGGCCGCGGACCAGCTCGCGGCGTGGGGCGCCAGCCTCGGCGTCGACGTCCTGCGCGGCCAGGAGGGGGGCGACCCGGCCAGCGTCGTGTTCGACGCCGTCCAGGCCGCCCAGGCGCGCGGCGTCGACGTCGTCCTCGTCGACACCGCCGGGCGGCTCCACACCAAGCGCAACCTCATGGAGGAGCTGGCGAAGATCCGCCGGATCGTCGACCGGTTCCCGGACGCGCTCGCCGAGGTGCTGCTCGTCCTCGACGCGACCACGGGCCAGAACGGGCTCGTCCAGGCCCGCGAGTTCGCGGGGACGGTCGGGGTGACCGGCGTCGTCCTCGCCAAGCTGGACGGCACCGCCCGCGGCGG
>DASZJD010000103.1 GCA_035948415.1 Acidimicrobiia bacterium
CGACGCCACGGCGTCGGAGTCACCGGCGGGCCCGGCCGAGGCCGAGTCCACACCGCCGGGAGCCGATCGCGGCCGTCGTAGCATCACCGCGCGATGGCAGAACGCTGGGGCGGCGAGCCGACCGAGCCGATCCCCGGTGCCGGCCGCTCCGGGGGGTACGGCGACCAGCGCGGTCGTCCCGTCGATCCCACCCGGGTGCTGCCGCCGAGCCGTCGTCCGCCGGGCACCGGGGGCCCCGAGCGCACCCGTCGACGCCGGGCGTGGCTCATCGTCGCGGGCGTCCTCGCCGTCGCCATCATCCTCGTGCTGGTCATCCTGCTGCTCACGAGCTCAGGCGGGAACTCGAACAACGCGGTCACCATCGACTCCTTCAACGTGGCCAGCACGGTGAGCTGCTCGGGCCCGACCACGATCGGCGTCTCGTGGTCCGCGACGAACGCCACCCACGTCGTCCTCTCGATTGACGGCTCGACGCCATCCAAGACGTACTCGGGCTCGAAGGGCGCCGACACCCTGCCCTTCGCCTGCAACGGCGCCGCCCACACCTACACCATCACGGCCACGAGCGGCAGCGGCGCGCGAGCATCCCAGACCCAAACCGTCACCCAGCTCTCGACACCGACCACCACGCCGAGGACGACGACCACAACGAAGCCACCGCCGACCACCTCCGCGCCCACCACGACCACGACGAGCACGGGCCCGACGACCACGTGACGCGCGCGGTTGAGGAGCCGAGTTGCTCTACCCGCGAGCTCGGTGGGCCTGGATCCCGAGCATCCAGGGCACCACGCCCTCCCCGAGCTCGACCACTGCGTCCAGCACGAGCGGCGCGCCGACGAAGGCCATGAGGTAGTCGGCCAGCGGCACGTGGCGCGCTCCGACCCGGCTGCGGATACCAGGACCGAACTGCGGCGAGGACTCGACATACGCCCGGGTCCGATAGCCGGGGACGAGGCCGAGTCTCGAGCCACTCGTGGTCGGGCTCTCGACGTGCGGTCCGACGAAGCACGGGTGCACGCCGAGGCAGACGAGGCGGCCGCCGGGCCGCAGCACTCGAGCGACCTCGTGCAGGACCCGGTCGAGGGCGTCGACGTCGGTGTGGACGAAGGCCAGCCCGAGGGCGGGAGACCCGCGGTGCGCAGCGGCAGCTCGTGGGCGTCCGCCTGCGCCACCCAGTCGCAGCGGGTTCGCGCGAGGCGAAGCTGATCCATCGAGAGATCGATGCCGCCCACCGCCCACCCGCGCGCTCGCAGCGCGGCTGCGGCCAGGCCGGTCCCGCATCCCACCTCGACGATGGGCCCGCTCGCCGGTCCCGCCAACGCGGCGAACTGCTCGAGCGGAGCATCCCTGCGCTTGCCAACGCGAGACTGCTCCTCCTCGTACCACGCCGCGAGCCCGTCGTACTTCGCCCTCACCACGACAACCAGTCTGCCCGTTCGTCGTGACAGCGCGGGCTACCGTGCCGGTGTGGCAGACAAACCGCTCGTCCTCACGATCGACGGCCACGAACTCCCGATCACACATCCCGACAAGGTGTTCTTCGCCGAGCGCGGCGATACCAAGCTCGACCTCGTCAACCACTACCTCCGCTTCGCCGAGCCGCTCATGCGCACCATGGGTGGTCGACCCACGCTGATGCAACGGTTCCCGGAAGGCGCGGGCGGGCCCTCCTTCTTCCAGAAGCGGGTCCCGAAGTCGGCGCCGGACTGGCTGCGAACGACGATCGTCAGCACGCCGAACGGGACGACGGCGCGCGCCCTCGTGGCCGCCGACCTCGCGCACGTCGTGTGGGCGGTCAACATCGGCTGCCTCGGCTTCCATCCCTGGCCCTACCTCGCCAGCGACCCGGACCACACCGACGAGCTCCGCCTCGATCTCGATCCGCAGCCCGGCACGGACTTCACCCACGTGCGGGCCGCGGCGGCCGAGGTGCGGGCCCTCCTCGACGAGCTGGGCATCGTCGGCTACCCGAAGACGACCGGCAACCGCGGTCTGCACGTCTACGTCCGGCTCGAGCCGCGCTGGGACTCGTACCAGACGCGGGCGGCGGCGGTGGCCACCGCCCGGGAGCTCGAACGCCGACGACCCGACCTCCTGACCGCCGCGTGGTGGAAGGAGGAGCGGGGCAGCCGGATCTTCATCGACTTCAACCAGAACGCGCCGCACAAGACCGTGTTCGGCGCCTGGTCCGTGCGCGCACGGCCGGGTGCGCAGGTGTCGACGCCGTTGCAGTGGGACGACGTCGACCAGATCCATCCTGACGACCTCACGATCGCCAGCCTCCCGGCCCGGATCGAGGAGGGCGGCGATCCCTGGGCCGACATCGGCGAACGTCCGCAGTCCTTGGAGCCCCTCCTGGCCATGCACGAGCGGGACCGCGCCAACGGGCTGATGGACGCGCCGTGGCCTCCGGTCTACCCGAAGCAGCCGGACGAGCCGTCCCGGGTCGCGCCCAGTCGAGCCCGCAGCAAGCCGTAGCGGGTCACGTTGTGTGGGGTAGCCCGTCGCGCACGGCAGGTTCCCGCGACCAGAGGGCCAAACGGGTCGGGTCGGAGCACTGGGCGGGGCTGGCCCCGACCGTACCGTCTGGCGCCTCTGGCGGCCTGCAAACACCGCAGGCACTCTTCGTCATACCGCCGGGCGAAAGCGGGGAAACGTGGACGCGCCGGAGCTCGGGGCCGCGGGCCCAGCGCGAGCCGACCGACTCGCCGTGACGCGGCGGACCCGGAGGCGCGAAGCGTCGACGTCACGAGCGGACGCCGCGCGCGGGTACAGGGTCGCTGCCAGACTCCGTGGTCGATGGCGACGAAGCTGGCCGTCTCCGCGCTCGTCGTGATGCTGGCGACGGCCGCCACGACGTCGGGGGTCGTGACGTCGCGGGCGCGGGCGTTCGCAACGACGGTGCCCACGAGGCCCGACGCGGGGTGGGTGCTCTCCACGACCGACCCGTCGCTGGGCGGTGCGCCCACGTTCGTCGGGAACGGCTACCTGGCGGAGCGGATCCCCGCCGAGGGCAGCGGCTACGAGTCGGGGCCGGTGGAGACGCAGTCCCAGGTGGCGGGCTTCTATGCGCACGTGGCGGGTGAGAGCGAGCAGCGGGCGACGCTCCCGACCTGGTCGACGTTTGGCTTCTCCGACGGCACCGCGACCTTTGGCGCGCTGCCGACCCGGGCCGGCTCGAGCGGCGCCTGCAGCTCGATGGCCGGAGGGCCAGCCGCCCACACGGCGCAGTGCGGACGCTGGGATCACTACCAGCAGTCGCTCGATCTCCGCACCGGTGTGCTGCGCACGTCACTGGAGTGGGTCTCACCCGGGGGAAGAGTCACCGACCTCAAGCTCGAAGCCACCGCGGACCAGGCGCGTGCCCATGTCGCGGCCGTGCGGCTGACGGTCACGCCACGGTGGACGGGCGCGTCGAGCGTGACCGACCTGCTCGACGGCACGGGGCTACGTCGCGCCACCGTGGTCTCGCGGAGCTTCGACCCGGCTGCTCGTCAGCTCGGCGAGGTGGTCAGGGCGCTGGGGACCGGCGCCACGCTGGCCAGCGTCTCGAGGCTGCGGGTCCCCGGTGATCGGCGAACGACCCGGGCGTCCCTCGACGGGGCCTCAGCGTCGCTGGGCCAGGCCGTCCCGGTTCCCGTCCGGGCCGGTCATGCCTACGTCTTCACGAAGTTCGTCGGCGTCGCCACCTCGGTCGACGGTGATCGTGGACGAGGCCCGGATCCGTCCACGCGAGCGCGCAGCGAAGCGACGGGCGCGGCCTCGCGCGGGTGGGACGCGCTCATAAGCGAGAGCGCGGCTGCCTGGGCCCGCTTGTGGCGGTCGGACCTCACGGTCGTCGGCGACGCGACCCTGACGCGTCAGGCCCGGGCCGCGATGTTCTATCTCCTGGAGAGCAACCGAGCCGGCGTCGACTGGAGCACGTCCCCGGCCGGGCTCTCCTCCGACGGGTACAGCGGACACGTCTTCTGGGACGCCGAGACCTGGATGTATCCAGCCCTGCTGGCGATGCATCCGGACGTCGCCGTCGGCATGGACACGTACCGGCAGGCGCGTCTCGATCCGGCGCGGGCGTACGCCGCCAGCACGGGTCGTCGCGGCGCCCGGATTCCCTGGGAGAGCGCGGCGAGCGGGTCCGAGCAGGCGCCGCCACCGTTCGGAACCGACGAGCAGCACATCACCGCCGATGTCGTGCTCGCCCAGTGGCAGTACTACGAGGCGACGCGCGACCGGCGGTGGCTCCAGACGAAGGCATGGCCGGTGATCCGCGCCGCGGCCGACTTCTGGGTCAGTCGAGCGATCGCGGGTCCGTCGGGAGGCTTCGACATCACCCACGTGATGCCGCCAGACGAGTATCACGCGGATGTGAACGACAGCGCGTACACGAACACCGCCGCGCGCATCGCACTGGGGATCGCGGTCCGGGCCGCGCACGTCGTGGGTGCGGCGGTCGATCCCGCGTGGAGCCGCGTCGCGGCGGCTCTGCGCGTCCCGTTTGACCCGACGACGGGCGTTCATCCCGAGTTCGACGGTTACCGCGGCGAGACGATCAAGCAGGCCGACGTCGTCATGATGGAGTACCCGTGGCAGTACCCGGAGGCCCGCCAGACCGCGCTGGCCGACCTCAGCTACTACATCCCGAGGGTGGATCCCTCGGGCCCGTCGATGACGGATGCCATCCACGCCATCGACGCCGCTGCGCTCGGCGACCCCACCGCGAGCTACCGGTTCCTCGTCCGCAGCGCGGCGCCGTTCGAGCGGGGCCCGTTCGAGCAGTTCGCGGAGACGCGAAGCGGGGGCACCTTCACGTTCCTGACCGGGATGGGCGGGTTCCTCCAGGAGTTCCTGTACGGCCTGACGGGGCTTCGGTGGGACGCCGACGCGGTCACGCTCGACCCCACCCTGCCGCCCCAGATGGCCGGGCTCGACGTCACCGGGCTGGTGTGGCAGGGGCGGCGCTTCGACGTCGAGATCAGGCCCGGCTCAACCACGGTCCGGCTGACCTCGGGGGCGCCCCTCCCGGTCATCGTGGCCGGCAGCGCCCGCCGGACGGTTCAACCCGGCGGGCACCTCACCGTGGCAACCCGGCCACCCGGACCGCCCGAGACCGTCGTCCCGTAGCCGCCGCCGGGCGACGTGGTCGAGCCGTGCCGGCCCGCCGGTCCACGCCCGCTCCCGGCTCGGATATCTGAGCGCATCACGGGAGTGCGGCCGCCCCGCGGCGGGCCGCCCGGATGGCCCCGGTCGTCACTCCGTGCGGGTCGCGACGAGGACGGGGATCTGCCGGTCCGTCTTCTCCTGGTACTCGGCGTAGGGCGGGTAGGCGGCGACCGCACGCTCCCACCAGGCGGCGCGCTCGTCGCCGGTGGCCTCGTGGACTCGAGCCGTGAACGGCTCCGGGCCGTCCTGGACGGTGATCTCCCCCGGATGGGCCCTGAGGTTGTAGTACCAGACGGGGTGCGTGGGAGCGCCGCCCTTCGAGGCCACCAGGGCGTACTCCCCGTCGTGCTCGACCCGCATCAGGGCCGTCTTGCGGATCTTCCCGCTCTTGTTGCCCTGCATGGTCACGATGACCACCGGGAGGCCCGTGTCGAGCAGCGTGTTGGCCTCCCGGCCGCCCGACCGCTCGTAGGCCTCGACCTGGTCGCGGACCCACGGGGACGCGCTCGGGACGTACTCACCTTGCAGCGTCATCCCTGGCGGGCCTTCCATCGCGGGTGCAGCTTGTTGACGACGAACGTGCGACCGCGCCGGCGCACGACCTTCGATCCTGGTTGGCCCTTCAGGGACCGCAACGAGTTCCTGACCTTCATCGGCTTGTCCTCCTCCCGCACCGGCAGAAACGGCCGCCGCGGGACTGATATTCCGTCCCGCGAGGCGGCCGAGGCCGGTCAGCGGAGCTCGACCGGCGTCACGACGAGGTCGACGAGGTGGCCGCTCCGCTGGACCCGGACGGTGATGGGCCGGCCGATGGCGTCGTCGTCCATCAGCCGCTGGAGGTCGGCGGCGGCGGCGACCGGCCGGCCATCGACGTCGAGGATCACGTCGCCGCCGCGGATCCCGGCCTTGGCCGCCGGCCCGTCGGCGATGACCTCGGCCACGGCCAGGCCCGAGTCGTGCCCGGTCGCCGCCCGATCACGCGGCGCGAGCACCCGCGGGTTGCCGGCGATCCCCAGATAGGCGCGTCGAACCCGCCCGTCACGCATGAGCGCGGCGATGATGCGGCGGCTGGCGTCGTTGATGGGGACGGCGAGGCCGAGCCCGGTTCCGGCGACCGCGGTGTTGATGCCCACCACCCGGCCGAGCCGGTCGGCGAGCGCGCCGCCGGAGTTGCCCGGGTTGAGGGCGGCGTCGGTCTGGATCACGTTGTCGACGACGCGGACGGTCGAGCCGGCGCGCGCCGGTAGCGACCGGTCGAGCGCGCTGACCACGCCCGCGGTCACCGAGCCCGTCAGCCCCATGGGGCTGCCGACGGCGACCACCAGCTCGCCCACCCGCAGGCGCTCGGCGTCGCCGAGCTCGGCGGCCGTGAGCTGATCGCCCCGGACTCGCACCAACGCCAGGTCGGAGAGGCCGTCGGCCCCGGCCACGTCGAAGACCAGGTCGCGGCCGTCGCTCAGGGTCGCGGCGCCGGCCTGGGCGCGGCCCAGGACGTGCGCCGACGTGAGCACGAAGCCGTCCGGCGTGATGACCACGCCCGAGCCGGTGCCCGCTCGCCGAGCGGTCCCGACCTGGAGCCGGACCACCGACGGCAGCAGCCGCTCGGCCACGGAGGTGACGACGGCGGAGTAGGCGTCGAGCGCCTCGTCGGTCGACGGGGCCTCGTCCAGTTGGATCCCTTGCTGAGCCACGCCATTACAAGATTACAGAGGGGGCCCAAAATTCCCGAGGCCCGCAGGATGCCGCCGCGACGAGCCCCCGACCTCCCCTCCAGGCCGCCGGTCGTCCGTCCCGGCCTCGGCCCGGCAGAGCCCCAGGCGGAGAGGTCGCCAGGGCGCGAGGCTTCGTCAGCGCCTGGGCGCGCCTCGCGACCGACCCTCGACGAAAGGAGTCGCCATGAGCGTCACCGCCTCCCGTGAGGAGATGGAGCGCACCGCCAAGGAGGTGCGGGGGCGCCTCTGGTGGACGTTCCTCATCACCGGCATTCTGTGGCTGCTCCTCGGCTTCGTCGTGCTGTCCTTCCGGCCGGCGTCCGTGTCGATCACCGTCGTGCTGGTGGCGGTCGCGTTCTGGATGGGCGCGCTCACGCAGCTCGCGATCGCCACCGTCGCCACCGGCGGCTGGCGGACCCTCGCTCTCGTCGGCGCTGTCGCGGGCATCGGCGCGGGCCTGGGCACCCTTGTCTGGCCCGACGCCACGCTGCTCGTGGTCGCCCTGTTCATTGCCTGGTACCTGCTCATCAGCGGGATCTTCGAAGTCTTCTACGCGCTGTCGAACAACGCCGTGCGCGGCTGGTGGTTGGGCCTGGTCAGCGGGCTCGTGAGCATCGCGCTTGGGGCGTGGGCGATCGGCAACCCCGACCGCTCCGTGATCCTGTTGATCTCCATCATCGGGGTGTGGGCTGTCTTCCGGGGCGTGAGCAACCTCATGGCCGCCGGGCACTTCCGACAGCTGAACCAGGAGCTCCCGAGGCCCTAGCTCGGACGCGGCCGGCCCCACGCCACCGGCCACGACGGGACGGCGAACCGGTCGACCAGCGCGGCCGGGTGCGGTCGGTTCGACGCCGCGACGAGGAACCGCGGGGCTCGCGTGGCTAGACGAGCCGGAGCGACTTGGTGACGCTGGCCATCGCGATCAATCGCTCGCGGCTTCGGAGCTCCGCACTCACGAAGGCCAGGTGGCCACCCCGGCGCAGGAGCTCGGCGCCCGCCTGCAGCTCCTCACCGGGACCCACGGCAGCCAGGTACGACGCCGCAAACGCGTGGGTGATGGCGTCCTCGTCGGGCGCGAGCGCCTCGATCATGGCGAGGTAGGCCGCGGCCTCCAAGAC
>DASZJD010000104.1 GCA_035948415.1 Acidimicrobiia bacterium
CGCCAGGGCGTCGCGGGCTCGAGCGGATCCGCCACCCGGTCCCGGTCGGCCTCCCACACCCAGCCGGTCGGGCTTGACCGCCACGGCGACGGCGGTCGCGGCGTGGGACCGTCCCAGAACGCCTCCACCACTCGGTCACCGTCGTGGACGGCCAGGATCGTCGGGCCCCCGACCACCGGCTCGGCCTCGCGGGCCGCCCGCGCCGCCGACGTCTCGGTCGTCCGACCCCGGCGGCGCGCCACCGCGGCGCCGAGCCCCAGCGCTCCGAAGACGAGGCCTCCCCGCAGCGCGGCGCCCGGGTCGGCGGACCGAGACGTCAGGGGTCGAACGACGAAGTCGCTGATGGCGAGGCCCGCGTCCACCGCCGCGACCAGTCGAAGCACCGACCACGTGATGGGCGCGGTCGGCCCGGGCGGTCCGGTCGGAGCCACCGATCGTGACGGCGCAGGAGGGCTGGACACGGGTACGGCATCCGACGCCGACCGGGGCCGGCCGTGACGCGCGACCGTCGATGAGATCCGGCGGCGGCCGGTGAGCCGGGCTCAGCGACCGGTGGTGCTGCGGATGAGGGCGCCCCCGTCGACGACGAGCGTGTGGCCGGTGATCCACGACGCGAGGTCGCTGGCGAGGAACAGCGCCGCGTGGGCGACGTCCTCCGGCACGCCGAGTCGCTGCAGCGGTACCTGGGCGGCCGCCGCGTCCTCCGCGGGCTCCCAGAGCGCTCGCGCGAAGTCGGTCTTCACGAGTCCGGGGGCGAGCGCGTTGACGCGGACGCCGGGCGCCAGCTCCGCGGCGAGGGTCTTCGTGAGGTGGATCAGCGCCGCCTTCGTGACGTTGTAGATGCCGATGGCGGCCTCGCCGCGCAGTCCACCGACGGAGGCGACGTTCAGGACGACCCCGCCGCGATCGCGCATGGACGCTCGCCAGGCGGCCTGGGTCCAGACGAGGGGTCCCCGCAGGTTCACTTGGAACGTCTTGTCGTAGCGGCCGAGGTCGATGTCGATGCTCGGCCCCAGGTAGGGGTTCGTCGCGGCGTTGTTGACGAGGATGTCGACGCCGCCGAACCGGTCGACGGTGGCCTGGACGCACGCCTCGGCCTGGTCCGGCTCGCCGGCGTTGGCGGGGAACGTGGCCACGCGGCCGGTCATCGTCGACGCCGCCTCCTCGAGGGCGTCGGACTTCCGGGACGAGATCATCACGCTCGCGCCCGCGGCCGCGAACTCGGCCGCGATGGCGCGGCCGATGCCGCGCGAGGCGCCCGTCACCAGCGCCGACCGACCGTCGAGTCGAAGTGCGGTCATGTCACGTGCTCCTCCGGGCCGGCGTCGCGCCCCCGGGCCGTCGGTGGCGGCGGCGATCGGGGCCGCGCAGCGCGGCGTCGACGATCTCGAGCGGGTGGCGGGTGTCGACGCCGGCCGCGGCCAGGTGCAGCGTGCAACCGGGGTTGGCGCTCGCCACGACCGTGGCGTCGGTGCGGGCGATGGCGTCGAGCTTGCGGGCTCGGATCTCGGACGCGAGCTCGGGGTGCAGGGCGGCGTACGCGCCCCCGGCGCCGCAGCACAGCCCGTCGTCGTCGAGCTCGCGCAGGTCCGCGTAGGGCGCGAGCACGGTCCGCACCGCGCCCGCGACGCGCTGCACGTGGCGGAGGTGACACGGGTCGTGCACGGCGACCACCGCACCGAACGCGCGTGGTCGCGGTGGGGCTGGGAGCCGCTCCGGGCGCGCCGCCAGCCACTCGTGTACGTCGTGGACGCGGGCGACGAAGCGCCGCGCCTCGTCGGTCCCGAGGAGGTGCGCGTAGCCCTTCAGCGCCGCGCCGCACCCGGCCGAGTCGACGAGGATCGGCGCCTCGCCGGGGAACCCTTCGATCACGCGGCGGGCCAGCGCGCGCGCCTGGTCGATGAGCCCGGCGTGGGTGTGGAGCGCGCCGCAGCAGCCGGCGAGACGGGCGTCGGGCAGGGCCACGCCGACCCCGGCCGCGCCGAGCACGCGCAGGACCGCGGCGTGCGTCGGGCGCTGCCAGGCGTCCATGACGCAGCCCGTGAACAGCCACACGTCGTCGCCGGTCGGCCGCAGCGGCGCCGCGCGCAGCGGCAGCGGTGGCAGCGAGAGCCGCGACGGGACCAGGCGCAGGCGCTGCGCCAACGCCAGCGCCCGGGAGCCCGCGACGAGGAGGCGGTGGTGCGTGAGGACGCCGTAGCCGAGCCGCTGCCACCGCGGCACGTACGCGGTCTCGGCCGCGAGGGTCTCGCGTGCGCCCTCCATCAGGTGCCCGAAGGCGACCGCCGACGGGCACACGGCCTCGCAGGCCCGGCACTGGACGCACTCGTCCATGTAGCGGGTGAACTCCCCGTCCAGGTCGGCGACGCCGGCCTGCACCGCCCGCATGGCGGCGATGCGCCCCCGAGGCGACGCGCTCTCGTCCCCGGTGACCCGGTACGTCGGGCAGTGCGGCAGGCACAGGCCGCAGGACACGCAGGTCACGAGCTCCTCGGGGTCGACCCGCAGGGTCGTCATCGTCGGCCCGTCCCCGCGCCCGCTGACGCGGCGCCCCGCGGCGGTCGGACCGGTGCTCGCACGCCCCCAGTTGTACGCGACGGGCGAGCGGCGGCGCGGACCCGGGCGCGGGCCGGGCCGGCGCGAGGATGGCCGCCCATGAGCGGACCCCGGGTCGAGGCTGGCTGAGCCGTGCCCCCAAAACACCGACAGGTGGCGCTCCTCATCGCCCGCGCCCGGGTCGGGCTCGGCGCGGCCCAGCTCGTGGCCGCGGGACCGCTGGCCGCCCTCGCGGTCGGCAGCCGCGACCGGGGTGGGCGGGCCGCGCTGCGGCTGGCGGGCGGACGCGACCTGGCGCTCGGCCTCGGCGCGCTCACGTGCATCCACGAGCGCACCCAGGACGCCGAGTGGGTGAGCATGGGCGCCCTCGTCGACGGGATCGACGCGCTCGTGCTCCTCGTCACCCCTCGGCTCCCGAGGCGGGCCCGCCTGGCCGGGCTGTCGGCCGCGACGTGCGCCGTCGTCGGGCTGCTCGCGGCCCAGCGCCTGGCCGACGACCGCGAGCCCTCCGAGGCGTGAGCGCGGCGCCGACGACGCGCCGCCTGCGGTGAGCCTCGAGGTCGAGCGGCGCCGGCAGTGCGGCGGGCCTGGTCTTCGGGTGCTGGTTCGCGGCAGGGACCGGGGCTTGAATGGCGCCGAGCCGGGACGAGCCGGCGCGAGGTGGAGGGGCCCGATGGTCAGCGACGGCGTCTACGGCGACGACCCGACCGAGGCCGTGGAGTACCTGCGCGACAAGGTGTTGGGCAAGCGGCTGGGGAGCGCCTGGGTCGAGTTCCGGCCGACCGAGCTGGCCATGGGGCCGCAGTTCCTCGGGCTGGCGCGGATGAAGGCCGCCAACCGCATGGACCTCCCGGTGATCCCGAGGGTCGCGATCGGCTCGCCCCACCGCCAGACGATCCCCGTGGTGGTGATCCCCCGCCGGGGCGTGAGCCCCGCCGACGTCGAGCAGGCGCTGCGGGCGGCCGGGCTCGACACTCCCGGCGGGCGCGTCGGCGACGCCGGCTACCACGTCGGGTTCCCCGCGGCCACCTCGGCCGAGCAGCTCGTCGCGTTCGCCCAGCAGGCGATCCTGGCCCAAGGGGTGGCGCCCGGTCAGGGCTGGCAGTGGATCAAGCGCGGCAGCGATCAGATCCCGTCCTGAGCGGCGACGTCCCGCGTCGCGCTGTTGGACGTCGGCGAGCGGCGGCGCGTCAGCGGCCGTCGACGAAGAACCCGTCGCGCTCGAGCGCCCGTTCGGGATGTCGGCCGTCGACGTAGCCGACGAACGGCGGGTAGATGTCGTAGCCGAGGAGCTCGCGCAGCCGCTTCGGGAGGGTGCGCGCCAGGGCCGGGGAGACCGCGAGGAGGTGCGTCTCCTGGGCGCGCAGCCAGCTGGCGCAGTACTCGATGGCCACGCCGAGGCGGCTCCGGTCGCTGCGGTTGGCGCCGCCCCCGTGCCAGATCGACCCGACGTAGAGCATCACCGAGCCGGCGGGCATCACCGCGTGCACCACGGGCGCCGACGGCGGGGGCCGCTCGATGCTGCGGTGGCTCCCCGGGTACAGGCGGGTGGCGCCGTTCTCGACCGTGAAGTCGTCGAAGGCCCACATCACGTTCGTCACGAGCTGGGGATGCGGGCGCGCCACCGGGTAGATGTCGTCGTCGCGGTGCAGGAGCTGCTCCTCCTCGCCGGGCCCGATCTCGATCCCGGTCGGTCCGCTCAGCTGGTAGTGCGGGCCGAGCACGCGGTCGAGGGCGCCGAGCACGAGGGGGTGCAGGGTCAGCGCGTCGAGGACGCGGGTCTTGGCGTAGATGGCGTAGAGCCGCCGGGTGTGGAACCCCTCGAAGGGGTTGCGCCCGCTCGGGACCCCGTCGAGGAGCCGACGCAGCTCGGCGCCGGTCGCGGCCGCCTCGTCGCGTCCGAGGACGCCCTCGACGATGGCGTAGCCGTCGTCATCGAGGCGACGCACCACGTCGTCAACGGCGCCCTCGCGGTCGGGCGCCACGGTCTGCATGTCAGCGCACGGTACCGGGTGGGCGGACCCACCGCAGCGGCTGGCCGTCGGTCCACGCCGCGGGATCGCCCGGCTCGAAGCGCCGGCCCGCTCCCTCGCGGGCGACCCGCTCCCGGGCCATCGCCAGCGCGACCTGCTGCGGCGTCGCGCCCTCGTCGCGGGCCCGCGTCAGCACCCGGGTCGTCGTGGTCTCGATCGACGCCGCGCCGGCCAGGGCGCGGGACCGCGAGTAGCCGGTGAACTCCTGGGCCAGGTTGATGATGCCGCCGGCGCTGGCGACGAAGTCCGGGACGAACAGGATCCCGCGCCGCGCCAGCAGCTCGTCGACGCCGTGGTGCGCGAGCTGGTTGTT